>NZ_JRKC01000060.1:0-29100 GCF_000800925.1 Microbacterium sp. ZOR0019
CGAGTGCAGAAACGCGCCTCCTTGCGCCTGCGGAGGCGCGTTTCTGCACTCGCACGGCCGCCGGGAGGGGGACGGAGGTCAGGCGTGGGCGCGGAGCTCCGACTTCAGGATCTTCCCGGTGGCGTTGCGGGGGAAGTCCTCGACGAAGACGAACTCGCGCGGCACCTTGAAGTTCGCCAGGTGCGTGCGGCAGAAGGCCTCGAGCTCCGCGGCGTCCGGTCGTGGAGTCGCATTGTGCAGCAGGAGCACGTAGGCGCGGCCGACCGTGCCGAGGCGGTGGTCGTCGACTCCGATCACGGCGGACTCGTTCACGGCCGGATGCCTGCGCAGGGCGTTCTCGACCTCGGCAGGATAGACGTTGAAGCCGCCGACGATGAACATGTCCTTCAGTCGATCGGTGATCTTCAGGCATCCGTGCTCATCGAGGCGGCCGACGTCGCCGGTGTGGAACCAGCCGTCCGGGTCGAGCACGGCATCCGTGGCTGCCTGATCCTCGAAGTACCCCAGCATGACGTTGGGACCGCGCAGCAGGATCTCCCCGTCGGTATCGAGCCCGGCATCCGCGCCGTCTTCGTTCACGACGCGGATCTCGACGCCTTCGACCGCCGGGCCGGTCGTGTGTGCAGTGTGTTCGAGGGATTCGCCGTGGCGCGAGAGGGTGGCGACCACGCACTCGGTGAGGCCGTACGCCTGGGCGACCGTCTCGAATCCGAGGATGTCGACCATGTCGTGGAAGAGCGTCGCGGGAGCCGCCGTGGCACCGGCGATCGCGAACCGCAACGACGACAGGTCGTATTCGCCGAGCCGCGGGTGGTCGAGGAGGGAGGTGAAGATCGTCGGCACGCCGGGAAGCACGCTGATGCGCGCAGACTGCACGAGCTCGAGCAGTCGGTCGGCGTCGAACATGGCGACGGGGTAGATCGTCGCGCCCGCCATCAGCGAGGTGATCATCCCGGCCTTGTAGCCGAACCCGTGGAAGAAGGGGTTCACGACGGCGTAGCGGTCCGCCGGGCTCAACTGCGCGCCCCGCCCCCAGGCGCGAGCGACGGAGAGCGTCTGCCGATGCGCGCTCAGCACGCCCTTCGGCACCCCGGTCGTCCCCGAGGTGAAGAGCACGTCCATGATGTCGTCGGGGGTCACGGCATCCGTGGCGGCGGTCACGCGGTCTTCCGTGACCGCGACGCCCGCGGTCAGGAAGTCCGTCCAGGAGACGACGCCGTCACCGCCCGCACCATCGATCGTGACGGCGGTGCGCAAGTGGGGGAGCCCCGGGAAGATCGGGCCGTCGGTGCCGCGCTCGGCTGCGGCGCCGCGCAGGGCGGAGCTGTAGGACTTGCCGAGGAACCCGTCTGCCAGCACCAGCCCGGTGGCACGGGATCGCGCCAGGATCTCGGCGGCCTCGTGCCCGGTGAAGCGGGTGTTGAGAGGCACGACGGCGATGCCGACCAGTTGCGCACCGAGCATCGCCAGGATGAACTCGTGCCGGTTCGGAGCCCAGAGCCCGATCCGGTCGCCCGGTTCGATGCCGTGCGCGAGGTAGGCGCGGGCGACTCCGCGGACGTGATCCTGCAACTCCGCGTAACTGATGACGACGTCTCCGTCGACGATGGCCGGATGCACCCCGAGCGTCGCCATCTCGGCGAGGAGGGCGGGCACGGTCGTGGCTTCCGAGACTGTCATGGACGTCCTTTCCAATATCATGCGTACACTCCGAGTGGACGTTTCGGGAAAACGCTCGCATGCGGCACACTTGAACAAGCGCTTGTGAGATTCTCTGTGAAGGAGCAGTAATGGCAACGACCAAAAGCGGGGGCCGGCAGGAGCAGAGTTCCGAACGCCGCGACCAGATCATCTCGATCGCCGCGCGCCTGATCGCCAAGCGCGGATACTCCGCCACGACGGTCCGCGACATCGCCGATGAAGCAGGCATCCTGTCGGGCAGCCTGTATCACCACTTCTCCTCCAAAGAAGCGATCCTGCAGGAGATCCTCCACAGCTTCATGAGCGGGCTGCTCGGTCGCTTCGAGGAGATCGTCGCGGAAGGGGGGAGTCCGCGCGACATCCTCGACAAGCTGATCGCGCACGCCTTCGCGACGATCGAGAGTCAGCCCGACGCGGTCGGGCTCTACCAGAACGAGCTGTCCTTCCTTGCGCGCCAACCGGGCTTCGAGTTCCTCGGAGAGAACAGTGAGCGCATCGAGGCGCTTTGGCTGGCGCAGATCACCGAGGGGCAGAAGGTCGGCGTCTTCCGCGACTCGATCGACGCCCCGATCGCGTACCGCTTCATCCGCGACGCCGTCTGGTCGACCGTCGCCTGGTATCGGCCGGGCCGCGGACACACCGCCTCGACCCTGACCGACAACTTCCTGGATCTGCTCCACAAGGGTCTCCTCGCCGACTGAGTTGGCCGCCGCGTCAGTCGGCGACTTCGCGCGTCCGGGTGCCGCGCGGGTCGAGCACCTCGCGGATCAGACGCAGCTCCTCCGCGTCGGGCGTGCGGGTGAGCGGTGCATCCGAGGCATCGAGCGCGAATCCCGTGCCGTCCGCCACCTTCTGCGGGTCGACTCCGGGGTGGATCGAGAGCACGGTGACGGCGCCCTCTTCGTCGTAGCCGAGCACCGCGAGGTTCGTGACGATCACGCCGAGGTGGTGGTGGTCGAGTCCCGCTTCGCGGGCGCGGTCGTTGCCCACGCCGGAGACCATGTCGACCGAGGGCACGAACACACGCGGGCTATGGCGTGAGATCCAGTAGTCCACCCTGTGGTTCGCGGTGTTTCCCGGTGCCCCGCGCACGCCGATAAGCTGTCGGGTCGGCCGCGCCCAGTCTCCGATGAGGGAGATGTTCTGATTGCCGAAGCGGTCGATCTGGCTGGCGCCCATCATGCTCTGACGGCGTCCGGTCGCGAGGATGTCGAAGATCCGGCGGAAGGGCGCCCACCCTTCGATCGTCGGCTGCGGGGCGTCCGGCTCTCCCGGTCGCGGAGGGCCGCTCAGGAAGAAGGCTTCGCCGTCGCTGAGAACGAGGTCGGGAGCGGTCGTGAGCTTCGCGAGGCGTGCTCCGAGTGCCGGGACGATGCCGACCGCGTGCGCGAGGATCTCTCCGGAGTTCCGGTAGGTGTCGGCGCACGCGGCGATGCAGATCTCGGCGATCGTGGCGGTGGTCATGACTCTCCTCGGTCGGTGTGGAAGCGTGTGACGGCGGCCTGATAGCCGGCTTCGTCGGTGTGCAGGAAGGTGCGTTCGAACTCGGCCCACGCCTCAGGGTCTTTGGCGGAGACGGCGTAGTGCTTCTGGAAGGCCTCGTCGCGGTCGTAGTCGGGGGCGCAGGTCGTGAAGTGCGCGCCGCGCGGGGCCTCGACGACCGCCGACGCGTAGATCCGGCTGAAGAGGAGTGTGTGGAACGATCCCTCGTCGAGCAGTGCGGACGTCGGGACGACCCGCTCGGCCGAAACGATGGTGCGATCGGCGGCCATCGCGAAGAGATCGTCGAAGTACGGGTCGGGCCCGAGGTACTGCGCGTTGCCCTGCTCGTCGGCACGGTTCACGTGCACCAGGGCCACGTCGAGCGGCAGGGCCGGCATCGCCACGTACTCGGCATCGGAATACGGCGACTGCACGGTGCGCAGATGCGGGTTGGCTGGCAGGACGTCAGAGCCGAGGCCGGCACGGATCGGCAGGAAGTCGAGCCGGGCACTCGCTGCGCGGAGCCCGGCGACGAACATGCCCTCGTCGTACTCCTCGATCTCCAGTCCGCCGCGCTCCCTCGCCTGGGTGAACAGCGGATCGAGCGGGATGCTGTCCAGCGAGACGAAGCCGTAGACCAGGCGACGGATGCGGCCGGCGGCGGCGAGCAGGCCGACATCCGGCCCGCCGAAGGCGACGACGGTGAGGTCGGTGATGTCACGACGGAGGATTTCGCGCACCAGGGCCATCGGCTTGCGCCGCGACCCCCAGCCGCCGATGCCGATCGTCATACCGCTCTCGATGGTGGCGACCGCCTCCTCGATGCTCAACCGCTTGTCCGACATCCCCGCTCCTTCGCGCGACCGGCGCTAAACCTAGCGCTTGTTTGGGAATCACAGTAGCATGCCCGGAAGGGTGAACAGCGAGGGAGCTGCATATGGCGCGACAGTCGACAGGTGACCACGTGATCGTGACCGGTGGTGCCAGTGGCATCGGTGCCGCGGTCGTCGAGCTGCTCCTCGACCGCGGCTGTCGGGTGACCGTCTTCGATCTCGCGTCGAGTGGGCGCCCCGGGGTCGAGACGGAGGTCGTGGACCTGCGCGACGAGGCGGCGGTCGAGGCGGCGATGGGGCGCACATGGGCCCGTGGCTCCGTGACCGGACTGGTCGCCTGCCACGGCATCCGCGGTGCGTTCGTGCCTGCCCTGGAGATCGACCTCGACCGCCTGCGCCTGCTCTACGACGTGCATGTCGTCGGCACGCTCGCGGTCTCTCGTGCTCTGGTGCGGCGCCTCGACGGAGCGCCGGCCTCGATCGTCCTGGTGTCGTCCACGACGGCGTACCGCGGCTGGGCGAACCAGGCCGATTACGGGCCCGCGAAGGCGGCGGAGCGTCAGCTGATGGAGAACCTCGCCGTGGAGTGGGCGCCGCTCGGTGTGCGGGTCAACGCCGTCGCCCCGGGGCACACGCTGACCCCGATGGTGCAGGACATGGTCGACGGGGGCTACGACCTGGCGGCGGTGGAGCGGCGGACGCCTCGCGGACACCTCGCGGATCCGTCCGAGATCGCCGGCGCGATCGTGTGGATGCTGCGCGACGCCACGCACGTGATCGGGCAGTGCCTCCCCGTCGACGGGGGATGGACGGTCGTGGGGCGATGATGCCGAACCGTGCGATCGGAGACCTGCGGGTCTCGGCCGTCGGCATGGGGGCGATGACTCTGACGCAGGTGCCCGATGCCGATGTCGAGCGAGGCGTCCGGGCTGTGCATGCCGCGGTGGATGCCGGCATCACGCTGTTCGACACGGCGGACTCGTACGGACCCACGGGAGAGATGGGGGTGAACGAGTGCGCTCTGATCGAGGCGCTGCGACGTCATCCGGATGCCCTCGAGCGCGTGGTGATCGCGACCAAGGGCGGGCATACGCGCGGACCGGCCGCGACCTGGTGGGTGGACGGTTCGCCGGGGCATCTGGCTGCCGCTGCCCGGGCGTCGGCGCAGCGGCTCGGTCTCGACGCGCTGCCCTTGTATCAGCACCACCGGCCCGATGTGCGCGTGCCTTTCGAGGAATCGATGGGGGCGATGCGGCAGCTCGTGGACGAGGGCGTGGTGATGCGGGTCGGCGTCTCGAATGTGGATGTGGCGCAGCTGGATATCGCGCGGCGCGTGCTCGGCGATGCCCTGGTCAGTGTCCAGAACGAGTATTCGGTGCAGGAGCGGTCGAGTGAACCTGTGCTGCGCCGTTGCGAGGAACTCGGACTCGCCTTCCTCGCCTGGGGCCCGCTGGGCGGCATGCGTGCGGCCAAGGAGCTCGGCGGCACTGCCGCCTCCGCCGGGGTGGTCGCCGAGCGGCACGGAGTGAGTCCGCAGCGGGTGGTGCTGGCCTGGCTGCTGTCCCTCTCGCCGATTCTGATCCCGATTCCGGGAGCGAGTCGCGCCCAGAGCGTGCGCGATTCAGCAGCTTCGGTCGACCTCGCGCTGGATGACGACGATCTGCGCCTGCTCGGCACGGGACTCCGGGGAGTGGGTCAGTGAGGTTCCTGCAGCAGCTCGACGCGCACGTCATCCGGGCCGAGGACGTACACGTAGCGGTAGCCCTCGAGGGGGCCCGCTGTCGCCGTCATCGTCGGCGACAGCGGATGGTGTCCGAGTGCTGCCAGGCGGGCGAGACTCGCCTCGATGTCCATCACGACGATGGCCGGATGCGCGGCGCCGGTGTGCCCGTTGACGGGATCGATGCGCGGGGTGTCCGCGCCGCGGTACTCGGCGAGCTCGAGGAAGACGCCATCCGCCAGACGGATGAACGTCAGCAGGATCTCGACGCCGGGATAGCCTGTGGCGGCCTCGACGGCGGGACCGCTCTTGACGAGCGGACCGATGACCTCGCCGTCGGTCGCGGTCCGGTAGAAGGCGGTCGCGGTCGCCGTGTCGCCCACCGTGATCCCGATGTGATGCAGTCGCGGCATCCTGTCTCCCTCAATTAACCAAATGCTTGTTTGCTAACTATCGCGGAGGAACAACATGAATGCAAAGCCCGTCATCGATCTCACCGGCCGCGTCGCCGTGATCACCGGGGCTGCGGGCGGACAGGGTCGCGCACACGCCGCGCTCTTCCATGAGCTCGGCGCCGACCTCGTGCTCACCGACCTCGACGGTGCGGCCGTCGCCGACGTCGCTGCAGCTTTCGGGGAGCGAGCCATAGGTCTCGCGCACGATGTCTCCTCGGCCGACGCGTGGGCGCGGGTCGCCGAGGCCGCGAAGGAGCGGTTCGGGCGCGTCGACGTGCTCGTCAACAACGCCGGTTTCTGTCCCGAAGGCCCGCTCGCGCAAACCCCGGAGCGGGTCATCCGCCTCACCCTCGATGTGAACCTCATCGGACCGATGCTCGGCGTCCAGGCTCTGCTCCCGCTCCTCGGCGAGGGGGCGTCCATCGTCAACATCGCGTCCACGGCCGGTGTCGCCGGATACGCCAACCGCGTCCCCTACTCTGCGTCGAAATGGGGTCTGCGCGGCGTCTCGCGCGCGCTCGCCCGCGAGCTCGCCGACAACGGGATCCGCGTGAACACCGTGTGCCCCGGCGCGGTCGACACCCCCATGATCACCGAGGACACGCGTGCAGGAGTGGGTTTCATCTCGCGCATCCCGATCCCTCGGGCCGGTCGCCCGGAGGAGATCTCGAATCTGGTCGCGTATCTCGCCAGCTCCGCCAGCAGCTACTGCACCGGGCAGGACTTCGTGATCGACGGCGGTCAGGTCGCCTGATGCCCGGCTATGCCTTCGACGGGGTCGTGCCTGTCGTGCATCCGACTGCGTTCGTTCACGAGACTGCCAGCCTGATCGGCGACGTCATCATCGGTCCCGGGTGCTACATCGGACCGTTCGCGAGTCTGCGAGGCGACTTCGGGCGGGTCCTCGTCGGCGAAGGTTCGAACGTCCAGGATTCCTGTGTCATCCATGCCTTCCCCGGCGCCGATGCGGTGCTCGAGCCGAACAGTCACGTCGGGCATGGGGCCGTGCTGCACGGATGTCGCATCGGATCGTTCGCGCTGATCGGCATCGGTGCCACAGTGCTCGACGGCGCGGAGATCGGGGCGGAGGTACTCCTCGGCGCCGGCGCTGTCGTGATGGCGGGAACCGTGATCCCCCCGAGGACGAAAGCGCTCGGCACGCCCGCGCGCGTGGTCGGCCCGCTTGACGAACAGGCGCTCGCCTGGAAGCGCAACGGCGTGCGGATCTACCAGGAGCTCGCCCGCCGCAGCCGGGAGACCCTTCGGCCCGTCGAGCCGCTCGCCGCTGTCGAGCCGGACCGTCGTCGCACCTCGTGGTCGGCGGAGGCGGCAACCCCGCTGCACCGTCACCGCGCCGGGGGTGCCTCGTGAGCGAGGGATTCGCCGACTGGCTCGCCATCACCCGCGTGATCGCCCGCTACGCGCGGTTCGCGGATCAGCGGCGCTTCACGGAGATGGCGGGATTGTTCGTGCAGGACGGGCGGATGCTGATGTTCCGTCCGCGCGCCGAAGAACCCGCCGAATCGCCGCAGGGCCAGGAGGAGTTGATCGCGGCATTCAGCGCGCTCGCCGCGTTCACCGTGACGACTCATACGCTGTCGCCGAGCGATGTCGAGATCGGCGGAGGCACCGCGCGGGCGCACACCACCTGCATGTCACACCACATCAGCGAGACGGGGGAGGGGCGGGTGCGCTTCACGCTCGCTGATCGCTACGACGACACATTCGTGCGACTCGACGGACGATGGCTCTTCCAGGAGCGGCGCAAGTACACCGACTGGACGGAGCAGGCGGCGTTGCGACGCTGAAGTGGCCCGCGCTTCTCGGGGCATTATCGCGCAAAACGTAGATGAGCGGCATGAGTCAGGTCGCTATCACCGATGCCCGCGGACGCCTCGCATCGATCATCGACGAAGCGCGCACCGAGCCCGTCTACCTCACGCGACGCAACCATGCGGTCGCTGCCGTCGTGGATGCCTCTTTCCTGGAGCGGCTTCTCGAGGATGCCGAGGAGCTCGCCGACATCCGTGCGGTCGACGCTGCGTGGGAAGAGACCGACCGCCTGGGGGAGACTCCGATCCCCTGGGATGAGGTCAGGCGCGACCTCGGACTGACTCCGTGACATATTCGGTTCAGATCCTCCCTGTCGCCGTCCGTACGATCCGCAAGCTTCCGCCCGAGGCCAAGCGTCGCGTGGAGGCCGTGATCGAACTGCTCGCCGAGGATCCGCGCCCTCCGGCCGCCAAGAAGCTCTCAGCGCGACCGGAATGGCGTGTGCGGAGCGGCGACTATCGCGTGCTGTACCGCATCGAAGACCGCATGCTCACGGTCGTGATTGTCCATGCCGGGCATCGCCGTGACGTCCACGAACGCTGAGGTGACGGCGAATCATCGGCTCGCGAGCGCCCAGCTCCCCGCGCGCTCGCGCTCCTCGCGCGCGGTGCCGAAGAGCTGACCCAGGGAGTGCGCGCGCTTGAAGACCAGATGCGCGTCGTGTTCCCAGGTGATCGCGATCCCGCCGTGCAGCTGAATCATCTCGGCCGCGACGTGTTCCAGCGCGTCTGACGCGGTGGCCTTGGCAATAGCCGCGAGCTCGAATCGGTCGACGGCCCCTTCGGCGAGGGCGTCGGATGCCGCGCGCGACGCCGTGCGGGCGACCTCGACCTGCACGTGCATGTCGGCCAGACGATGCTTGATCGCCTGGAACGAGCCGATCGCGCGACCGAACTGCACCCGTTGCTTCGCGTACGCCACGGTCTCTTCGAGCGCCCGGGACGCGGTTCCCGCCTGCACGGCGCTGATCGCCGTGAGGGCGAGCGCGCGTACGGTCTCCCACATCGCGGGATCGGCGGTACCGAGCGGGCGCGCCGGCACCTCGTCGAACGAGAGCCTCCCCAGGCGGAGCGTCTGGTCCATGGTGGGGGTGTCCTCGCGCACCACGGCCGCAGGGTCGGTCACCTCGAACAGCCGCGGGCCTTCCCTCGTCTGCGCGATCACGAGCAGTACATCGGCGAGGGCGCCGTCGAGCACGAACCCGCACGTGCCGCTGAGTCTCCAGCCATCGCCGTCCTCGGCGCGGATGTCGACGCGGTCCGGGGTGAAGCGTCCGTCGGGGGCGGCCCAGGCGAGCGCCGCCGAGGAGGATCCCTCCGCGATGGCGGGCAGGAGTCGCGTAGCGGCATCCACGTCGCCCGCGGCGAGGATCGCCTGCGCGGCGATCGCGACCGAGCCGAGATAGGGAGAGGGGGCGAGGGAGTATCCGACCTCCTCCAGGACGAGCTGCGCTTCCCGCAGAGTGAACCCGGCCCCGCCGAACTCCTCGGGGATCGCCATGCCGGCGATGCCGATCTCTTCGCAGAGCAGACGCCACAGGCCGACGTCGAAGCGCTCCGCGCTCTCCAGTGCGCGCCGGTTCGCCGCGCTGTCCGCACGCTGGTTCAGGAGGCCGCGTACGAGAGCGACGAGCTCCTGCTGGTCTTCGTCGGGTTCGAACGACATCACCGCTCCTTCGGGAGGATATTGCGGGCGATGCGCGCCCGGTGGAACTCGGGAGTACCCCAGGCCGCGCTCAGTGCGGGGGCGAGGCCGAGCCAGATCCGCAGCGAGTGCTCGGCGGTGTAGCCGATCGCGCCATGCACCTGCAACGAGGTTCGCGCAGCGAGCACGGCCGCATCGCCGGCGGCTACCTTCGCGGCGGAGATCGCCCGGTCCTCATCGGGCTCATCGGCACGGAGCGCGGCACTCCACACCAACGGCCGCGCGAAGCTCAGCGCGATGCGCACATCCGCCAGCTGGTGTTTGAGTGCCTGGAACTCGCCGATCGGGCGACCGAACTGCTCGCGCACCTTCGCGTACGACACCGCTTCCGCCAGCATCCGCTCCCCGGCACCGACCAGGGTCGCCGCAGCGGCGAGACTCGCCTCGTTGAGCGCTGCGTCCAGCGCACCGGGACCGAGCGGCACGGCGTCGCCGGTCGGAGTGAGCCGTGCGAGCCGCCGAGTCGGTGCGACCGAAGTCAGCTCGTCTCCGGCCACGCCGTGGTGCAGTGCGCCGTCGCGCACGAGATATCGGTGTGAGGCGAGGGCAGCGTCGAGCGCGGCGGGAGCTGTGCCGTCGACTGCTGCCGTCGCGAGCGCACCGGCGGCGAGTTCGCTCCTGGTGTCGTCGTCCACCAGCCCGGGAAGCAGGGCGACCGTCTCGAGGTACGGGCCGGGAACGCCGTGGTACCCCAGTCGCTCGAACACGACCACGAGATCGCTCAGCGTGCCGCCGAAACCACCCGTCTCCTCGCTGACGCGCAGGCCGAGCAGGCCCAGTTCGGCGAACTGCTCCCAGAGAGCGAGGCCCGGGGCGGTGTCGCCGTCAGCCCAGCTGCGTGCGACGTCCGCGCCGCCGCTCCCCTCGACGATCTCGTCGATCGCCTCTGCGAATGCGAGCTGTTCTTCCGTGGGCAGGAACCGCATCATGCGCGCCTTCCGTCTCCGCCGCGGGGGAGCCCGAGGATCCGCTCCGCGATGATGTTGCGCTGGACCTCGTTCGTTCCGGCGTAGATGGGGCCGGCGAGGGAGAACTGGTAGTCGTCGACCCAGCGCCCGCCGTCGACCGCGGAGGCACCCCGCAGCTCACCCTCCGGGCCGAGGATGCGCAGCGCCGTCTCGTGGATGTGCACGTCGAGCTCGGACCAGAACACCTTGTTGACGCTGCCCTCCGCGCCCACGGTCCCTCCTTCGAGCAGCGTGCTGACGGTCTGCCACGTGAAGAGCCGGTAGGCCTCGGCGCCGATCCACGAGTCGACGACGGCATCATCTTCCGTCGGTGCTCCACGCTCGGACTGCAGTGCGATCAGGCGGTCGGTCGCCGCAAGGAAGCGTCCGGGGGCGCGCAGTGAGAGCCCGCGCTCGTTCCCGGCCGTGCTCATCGCCACGCGCCAGCCGTCGCCCGGAGCGCCCAGCACGTCGGCATCGGGTACGAACACGTCGTCGAAGAAGATCTCCGCGAATCCGGTCGTGCCGTCGAGCTGTGCGATCGCCCGCACGGTGATGCCCTCGGCGTCCATCGGGAACAGGAAATAGGTGAGCCCGTGATGCCGCTGCGCTTCGGGGTCCGAGCGGAAGAGTCCGAAGCCGCGATCGGCCCACACCGCCCGCGAGCTCCAGATCTTCTGGCCGTTGAGCACCCACCCTCCACGGGCGTCGTCGCGGCGTGCGGTGCTGCGGATCGCGGCGAGGTCGCTGCCGGCGCCCGGCTCCGACCAGGCCTGCGCCCAGATCAGCGATCCGTCGGTCATCGGTCTCAGGAACCGTTCGTGCTGCGCGGGGGTCCCGTGTTCGAACAGGATCGGTGCGAGGAGTGAGATCCCGTTCTGCGCGACGCGCGTCGGCGCACCGGCGCGGTAGTACTCCTCCTCGAACAGCACCCATTCGGTGATTCCCGCATCGCGACCGCCGTACCGCTCCGGCCAGGACACGACCGACCATCGACCGGCAGCGAGCGTGGCCTCCCACTCGCGGTGCGCGGCGAACCCGGCCTCGGTGTCCATCGAGGGCAGAGGGTTCTTCGGCACATGCACGTCGAGCCAGGCGCGCGCCTCCGCGGCGAACGCCTCCTGTTCCGGAGTCAGATCGAGGTTCACTTCTCTCCTCCGCGTGCGGCGTCGGCCTTGATCGATCGGACATCGACCCCGCCGAGGGAGTCTCCGCCGACCTCGGCGTTGTGCGCATGGGCGGCGTGATGCAGCCCGAACACCGAGTCCATTCCGGCGCGCATGCCCTGCAGATCCTCGGCCTGGTTGACTGCCTTCTTGGTCAGTGCGAGTCCGAGCCGTGGCATTCGTCCGATACGTTCCGCGATCTCGAGCGTCCGCTCCTCCAACTCCTCGAGCGGGACGACGTGGTTCACCATTCCGAGCTCGTGTGCACGCGAGGCCGGCATCCGGTCGCCGGTGTAGAGCATCTCCTTGGCTGCGCGGGGGTTGGTCACCCAGGGGTGCGCGAAGAACTCGACTCCCGGTATGCCCATCGCCACGACAGGGTCCTGGAAGAACGCGTCGTCTGCGGCGACGATGAAGTCGCACGACCACGCGAGCATGAGGCCGCCGGCGATGCAGGCGCCCTGCACCATCGCGATCACGGGTTTCGGGATCTCGCGCCAGCGCCGACACATGCCGAGGTACACCTCCGACTCGCGCGCGAAGCGGGAATCGACGCCTTGAGCGCCCACGTGGTCCCACCAGATGACGGCCTTGCGCTCGAAGCTCTGGTCGATGTCGCGCTCGGGTGTGCCGATGTCGTGGCCCGCGCAGAAGTGTCTGCCGTTGCCGCCGAGCACGATGACCTTGACGGAGTCGTCGTCGACGGCGCGGGTGAAGGCGGCGTCGAGCGCGTAGGTGACCCGGGAGTTCTGCGCGTTGCGATACTGAGGGCGGTTCAAGCGGATGATCGCGGTCGCCCCGCGCACCTCGTAGGTGACCACGGCGTCGGCGGATTCGACGGTCATGACGGGTTCCTCTCTGAACTCCTGCGATCAACCAAACAATCGCTTGGTTTATTGATACTATACGTGAACGGCATGCCGAAGACCATGACTCGATGAGGAGCACCGATGGACGCGACGCAGCACGACGCGGATGAGCGGTTCCGCGCCGAGATCCGCGGTTGGCTGGACGAGAACCTCGCCGGCCGCTTCGCCGACCTGCGCGGCCGCGGGGGATCCGGACGGGAGCACGAGGACTTCGAGGCGCGGCTGGAATGGAACCGCCACATGGCGTCCGCAGGCTGGACGTGCGTCGCCTGGCCCGTCGAGCACGGCGGGCGCGGACTCAGCATCGCGCAGCAGGTCATCTTCCACGAGGAGTACGCCAGGGCGGATGCGCCGGCGCGGGTGAACCACCTCGGCGAAGAACTGCTCGGACCGACCCTCATCGCTCACGGGACCGCCGAGCAGCAGGCCCGGTTCCTGCCCGGCATCGTCGCCGTCGAAGAGCTTTGGTGCCAGGGATACTCCGAGCCGGGTGCCGGTTCCGACCTCGCTGCGGTGTCCACCAAGGCGCAACGCGTGGGCGACGAATGGTCGATCACCGGGCAGAAGGTGTGGACCTCGCTCGCCCAGCACGCCGACTGGTGCTTCGTGATCGCACGCACCGAACCCGGCTCCACCCGCCATCAGGGGCTGTCGTACCTGCTGGTGCCGATGGATCAGCCCGGCGTCGAGGTGCGCCCGATCCTGCAGCTGACCGCCACCAGCGAGTTCAACGAGGTGTTCTTCGACGATGCCCGCACCGCCGCCGACCTCGTCGTGGGTGGTGAGGGCAACGGTTTCAAAGTCGCGATGGCGACGCTCGGCTTCGAGCGGGGCGTGTCGACCCTGGCCCAGCAGATCGCGTTCCGCCGCGAGCTGGATGCGGTGATCGACCTGGCCACGCGCACCGGTGCGATCGACGACGCCGTGCTCCGCGACCGGCTGGTCCGGGCGAGGATGGACCTCGAAGTGATCCGACAGCACGCCCTGCGCGCGCTCGGCGGCGAGCAGGGCGACGGTGCTTCGGTCACGAAGCTGCTGTGGTCCAACTGGCACCGCTCGCTCGGCGAGCTCGCGATGGAGATCGCCGGTCCCGCTTCCCTCCTCGTCGGTGCGGACTATGCGCTCGACGACCTCCAGACGCTTTTCCTGTTCAGCCGTTCCGACACGATCTACGGCGGCTCGGACGAGATCCAGCGCAACGTCATCGCTGAGCGTATGCTCGGCCTGCCCCGAGAGGCCCGCCCATGATCCCCACCGCACCCGAGTACGTTCCTGGCCACGGACTGCTGACCGGGAAGCGTGTCGTCATCACGGCCGCCGCCGGCGCCGGCATCGGCCAGGCCGCGGCGATCCGCTGCCTGGAGGAAGGGGCGGCGCTCGTCGTCCTCGGCGACACGCATGCCGGTCGCCTCGCCGAGACGCAGCAGGAGCTCGGTGATCGATTCGGGGCGGATCGGGTGCGCACGGCCGTGTGCGATGTGACCGTCGAGGAGCAGATCACGGCGTTCCTCGACCTCGCGGAAGACGGCGGCCCCATCGACGTCATGATCAACAACGCGGGGCTCGGCGGCTCGGTGCCGATCCTCGACATGACCGACGAGCAGTGGGACAAGGTGCTCGACGTGACGCTCACCGGTACCTTCCGGTGCATCCGCGCCGTGGGTCGGCGTATGGTCGCGGCAGGCACGGCTGGAGTCATCGTGAACAACGCCTCGGTCATCGGCTGGCGGGCGCAGGTCGAGCAGGCACACTACGCCGCCGCGAAGGCCGGGGTGATGGCGCTGACCCGCAGCGCTGCGATGGACCTCGCCCCGCACGGAATCCGCGTCAACGCGGTCTCGCCGAGTCTGGCGATGCATCCGTTCTTGGAGAAGGTCACCTCGCCCGAGCTGCTCGAAGAGCTCAAGGCCCGAGAAGCGTTCGGGCGGGCGGCGGAACCCTGGGAGGTCGCCAACGTCATGGTGTTCCTCGCGAGCGCATACTCCTCTTACATGACCGGCGAGGTCGTCGCCGTCAGCAGTCAGCACGCGTGAGTTCAGAGAGAAGGAAGAACATGGCAGAGGCATACATCGTCGACGCGGTCCGCTCGCCGGTCGGCAAGCGCGGCGGCTCGCTCTCGGGCATCCATCCGGCCGACCTCGGGGCGCACAGTCTGCGGGCGCTGGTCGAGCGCACCGGCATCGACCCCGGTGCGCTCGATGACGTCATCATCGGTGCGACCGACACGATCGGCGGTCAGTCCGGCAACGTCGGTCGTTCAGCCGTGCTGGTCGCAGGTTTTCCCGAGCATGTGCCGGGGGTCACGATCGATCGACAGTGCGGGTCGAGTCAGCAGGCGGTGCACTTCGCCGCGCAGGCCGTGATGAGCGGAGTGAACGACCTGGTCATCGCGGGCGGCCTGCAGAACATGTCTCAGCTGCCGATCTCCTCGGCCATGGTCGCGGGCGAGGCCTATGGCTTCACGACACCGTTCGCCGAGTCGCCGGGCTGGCAGGCCCGATACCCCGACCAGGAGATCTCTCAGTTCGTGGGTGCCGAGATGATCGCCGAGAAGTGGGACATCTCCCGGGAGGAGATGGAGCAGTTCGCCCTGGAGAGCCACCAGCGCGCCGCCGTGGCCCAGGACGAAGGGCGGTTCGTGAACGAGATCGCGCCGCTGAACGGCCTCGACCACGATGAGGGTGTGCGCCGCGACACCTCCCTCGAGCGCATGGCGGGGCTCCAGACGCTCACTCCGGGCGGGCGGTTGACGGCTGCGGTCGCGTCACAGATCAGTGACGCCTCCAGTGCGGTGCTCGTCGCGAGCGCGCAGGCGGTCAAGGACCATGGCCTCACGCCACGGGCGCGCATCCACCACATGTCGGTGCGTGGCGACAGCCCCGTCTTCATGCTCACGGCTCCGATCCCTGCGACGCACTACGCCATGGAGCGTTCCGGGATGTCGCTCGACGACATCGATCTGTTCGAGGTGAACGAGGCGTTCGCGTCCGTCGTGCTCGCCTGGTTGCAGGAGACCGGGGTGCCGCGCGAGAAGCTCAACGTCAACGGTGGCGGCATCGCGCTCGGGCACCCGATCGGCGCGACCGGCACCCGGCTCATGACCACCTTGCTGAACGAGCTGGAGCGTACCGGCGGACGCTACGGCATGCAGGTCATGTGCGAGGGCGGTGGCCTGGCGAACGCCACGATCATCGAGCGCCTCTGAACGACGCCGAGACCCCCAGTTCCCGCCGAGACCCCTCTCTGCCAATGCCGGCGGAGAGGGGTCTCGGCGCGTGAGAGGGGTCTCGGCGATCGAAGCCCGGGGGAGGCCTCAGTCGAGGAGACAGGACGCAGCGGTACGGAGGTGGGTGACGGCGTCGCGCACCACCCGATCGACGAGCTCCTCACAGCTGGGCAGGTCGTCGATCATGCCGACCACCTGGCCCGCCGCGAGCATCCCGGCTCGGGTATCGCCCTCGACGAGGCCGGCCTTGAGGAGCATCGGGGTGTTCGCGGCGAGTGTCATCTGCGCCCAGGAACGACCGGTCGCCTTCTTCATCGACACCGCGTCCTTGACCATCTGGGGCCAGCTCAGCCCCGACATCCTCTTGAACTCCAGGGAGCGTCGCAGCGTCGGGCCGAGTCGGCGCAGTCCGCCGCGGCCTTCGAGGTCCTCGACGAACTCGGTGCGCAGCAGCCGGTGTGGCATCCCGTCGGCCTTGGTGGTGACGACCGTGCCGTCGAGCCCGAAGCCGAGGTAGCGCTGCTTGATCGCCTCGGGCACCGCGCTGTCGCTCGTGAGCAAGAACCGCGTGCCCATTCCGACGCCGGCGGCTCCATAGGCGAGCGCGGCAGCGAGGCCCCGTCCGTCGTGGAAGCCACCGGCCGCGATCACCGGGATGTCGACCGCGGCGACCACGGAGGGCAGCAGGATCGACGTCGGCACCGCACCGGTGTGGCCGCCGCCCTCGCCGCCTTGCACCATCACCGCATCCGCGCCCCACGCGGCGACCTTCTCCGCATGGCGCACCGCGCCGATCGAGGGGATCACCACCACGCCGTTCTCCTTGAGCCGCTCGATGAGTTCGCGACGGGGTGCGAGGGCGAAGCTCGCCACCTTGACACCGTGACGGATGAGGAGTTTGACACGCTCCGCCGCGTCGCCGGCATCCGCCCGCAGGTTCACGCCGAACGGACGGTCGGTGCGTTCGGCGACCTCGATGATCTGCCGTTCGAGCTCGTCGTACGTCATGGTCGCCGAGGCGAGGATGCCGAGGGCGCCGGCCCGTGCGGTGGCGGAGACCAGTCGGGCGCCGGCGACCCAGCCCATGCCGGTCTGCACGATGGGATGATCGACGCCCGTGACTCGGGTGAGCGCTGTGGACAGCTGTGGGGGTGTGGTCATGATGCGGTCACCTCTCGGTCGCGGAGTCCGCGGGGGTCCAGTCGCTCGCGCACGAGGCGGAGCTCCTCGTCGGTCGGGAGCCGGGTCTCGGGGACGTCGGCGGGGATGTGCACGGGGAAGCCGGTGGCCGCCGTCACCTGATCGAGCGCGACACCCGGATGCAGGCTCACGAGCGCGACGGAGCCGGCGGGCCCGGTGAAGTCGAGCACCGCGAGGTCGGTGACGATCCGCCGCAGGTCCTGGAACCGGTCGGCACCGGCGGCTCGTGCGCGTGCGGGGCCGACGCCGGTGACGACGTCGACCCGTTCCACGAACACGCGGGGGCTGTGCCGGGCGATCCAGTAGCTGGTGGCGTGGTTCACCGTGTTCGTCGCCGCGGCCCGCGCGCCCAGCAGTTGCCGGTTCGGGTGGTCGCGGTCGCCGATGGCGGACAGGTTCTGGTCGCCCTGCCGGTCGATCTGTGCGGCGCCCATGACGACGTGGCGGCGGCCTCGGGCGATCAGCTCGAACAGACGTGCGTAGGGGAAGGGCGCCTCGGGTTCGCGGAACGGCTCGTCCACGGCGGGTGTGTCGGCGTACAGCGTCGCTTCGCCGTCGCTGAGGAGCAGGTCGGGTGCGTGGGTCAGGCGCGCCAACCGAGCGCCGATCGTGGGGACGATGCCGACGGTGCTGGCGAGGATCGTCCCGGCGCCGCGGAACAGGTCGCTGCAGGCCACCGCGGCGACCTCGGCGCGGGTGGCGGTCATGACGACGGCCTCGTGTGGAAGGCCGCGACCGAGGCGCGGTACGCATCGTCATCGACGTCGACGAACCGGGCACGGAAGTCGGCCCACGCGGCGGGGGAAGCGGCGGACTCCGCGTACGCACGCTGGAGATGCTCGTCCCTTGCGGTGTGCGGCGGGTGGGCGGTGAACCCCGAGCCTCCGGGTGACACGACGACCAGGGCGGTGAGCGTGCGGTCGCGGACCGAGGCCGTGGGCCCGGCGTCGACGACCAGTTCGGCCGTGTCGACCACGGCTTCCACGCTGACCACGGTCCGCGCCGCGGCCCCCGCGAGGAGGTCGTCGAAGTAGAGGTCGGGGCCGAGGCACACGGCCGTCCCCGACGCGTCCGCGCGGTCGAGGTGCAGCAGCGCGAGGTCGAGGGGTACGGCAGGCATCGCCACCAGCACCTCGGCGTCGGCGTATGGCGAGGTGACCGTGCGGATATCGGGATTGCGGGTCACGGCGTCCGAGCCCGCCCCGGAACGGGTGACCTCGAAGGGGAGCCTGCGGGAGGCGGCACGGAGTCCGGCGACCAGCATCCCCTCGTCGTACTCGACATTGCGCACCGCGCCGGACTGGCGCGCGGACGCGAAGTGCGGGTCGATCGGGATGCTGTCGAGCGACACGAAGCCGTGCACGATCTCGGCGGCCTGTCCGGTGGCGCAGAGGATGCCGACGTCGGGGCCGCCGAAGCTGACGATGCGCAGTCGGCGAGCGCCGGAGCGCACGATCTGTCGCACGAGGGCCATCGGTTTGCGACGGGAGCCCCATCCGCCGATCCCGATCGTCATGTCGTCGTGGATCAACGATGCGACCTCCGTGGGAGAGGAGGCCACGACGCTCATGTCGAGAGGTTCTCGCCGGTCGCGACGAAAGCGTCGCGATGCTGGTCCGCGACCCCGGCGAGATTGAGCTCGAAGGTGAACCCCTGCTCGAACCGGTAGCTGCGGTTGACGTCGATCGGGTCGATGCCGTTCAGCGCCTCCTTGGCCGCACGAATGACGCGCGGGTCCTTGGCGGCGATCTCCTGGGCGAGGGCGAGAGCGGTGGCGTCGAGCTCGTCGCGCGGCACGACGGCGGCGACGGAGCCGAACTCCTCCAGCCGTCGCGCCGTGACGGTGCGGCTCGTGTAATACATCGAGCGCAGCATGTGTTGCGGCACGAGTCGTGACAGATGAGTCGCTGCGCCGAGTGCGCCCCGGTCGACTTCGGGGACACCGAAGGTGGCGTCATCGGAGGCGACGATCACATCACTGTTGCCGACGAGCCCGACACCGCCGCCCAGGCAGAAGCCGTTGACCGCCGAGATCACGGGCACCGCGCACTCATAGATCGCCTTGAAGGCCTCGTAGCAACCGCGGTTCGCGCCGAGGATGCCGGAGAAGCCTTCGATGCGTTGCATCTCCTTGATGTCGACGCCGGCGTTGAAGCCCCGCCCTTCCGCCCGCAGGATCACGACGCGTGTCTCGGCATCGGCTGTGGCTTCGCGCATCGCCGCGGCGACATCGAACCACCCGGCCACGGGCAGCGCGTTCACCGGCGGATAGTCCATCGTGACGGTGCGGACACCGTCAGGATGCAGGGTGGAAGTGATCGTCATCGGACACCTAACCTAACGTTTGCTCAAGTCACCCTAGCACTTGCTTGGTTTGCAGGGTGACTCCTTGTGGCATTTGCCCTAGCAATTGCTTGGTTGGTAGCATCGGGTGCATCCACCGCTCTCAGAGCGGTCCGCAGCAGCCACAGCCTCAAAGGAGAGTCGACTCATGGCAGGAATCCTCGAAGGCCGCGTCGCCATCGTCACCGGGGCGGGGCGCGGCCTCGGCCGCGAGCACGCTCTCGAACTCGCTCGGCAGGGTGCCGCGGTCGTGGTCAACGACCTCGGCACGACGTTGGACGGTGCCGGAGTCTCGGTCGGTCCTGCGCAGGAGGTCGTGGAGATCATCCGTGCTGCGGGCGGCGACGCCGTGGCCAACGGCGCCGACATCGCGGACTTCGGCCAAGCCGCAGAGCTCGTCGAGCAAGCCGTGTCCACCTTCGGCCGTCTCGACATCCTCGTCAACAACGCCGGATTCGTGCGTGACCGGATGCTCGTCAATGCCGGCGAAGACGAATGGGATGCGGTCATCCGCGTGCATCTGAAGGGTCATTTCGCCCCGCTTCGCCACGCAAGCGCATACTGGCGTGCGGAATCCAAGGCAGGACGGCAGCCCCTCGCGCGTGTCATCAACACCTCCTCGGGAGCCGGCCTTCAAGGCAGCATCGGGCAGGCGGCGTACTCGGCTGCCAAGGGCGGCATCGCTTCTCTCACCCTCGTCGCCGCGGCTGAACTCGGACGCTACGGCGTCGCCGTCAACGCGATCGCCCCCTCCGCGCGCACGCGGATGACCGAGGGGCCCTTCGCCGACGCGATGGCCGCACCGGATGGCGGCTTCGACCGGATGGATCCTGCGAACGTCTCGCCGGTGGTGGCGTGGCTCGCGAGTGCCGACTGCACGATCAGTGGCCGTGTGATCGAAGTCGAGGGCGGCCGTATCTGCCTCGAAGAGGGGTGGCGACACGGCGCAGTCCGCGAACTCGATCGACGCTGGTCGGCGGCGGAGGTCGGCGATGCCGTCCGGGCGCTCGTCACCGAAGGCACCGCACCCGAGGCGGTGTACGGCGCATGAGCGCGGCGGACTGGGCAGGGCGCGACCTCGGCGAGCGGACCATCGGGTACGACGAGAAGGACGTCATCCTCTATGCGCTCGCCGTCGGCGCGCAGGCCACCGACCTCGACCTCGTCTTCGAAGACCGGCTGCGGGTGCTGCCGACGTTCGGCCTCACGCTTGCGCAATGGGCACCCGATGTCCTCGCCGGCGCCGGCGCGTTCGACGACCGGGCCGTGCACGGTTCGCAGACGCTCGAGGTGCGTCGGCCACTGCCCCGCACCGGTGCGCTGCGACTTTCGGGCCGGGTCGGCGAAGTCTGGGACAAGGGCTCGGCGGCGATCTTCGACGTGATCGTCGAGTGCGAGGAATTCACCGCCACGTGGTCGCTGTTCGCCCCCGGTCTCGGCGGCTTCGGCGGAGAGCGCGGTGCGTCGCGGACTGCGCCCGTGACACGTCCTGCGGGCATCGGCGCCGTGGTCCGGACCTTCCCGACGCAGGCAGCCCTGTACCGCCTGACCGGTGACCGGCACCATATCCACATCGATCCGGAGGCGTCGGCTCGCATCGGGCAGCCGAGGCCGATCCTGCAGGGGCTGTGCACCCTCGCCTCGACCACCTTGGTGCTCGCCACGGAGCAGGGGGCGCATCCGGCTGACCTGACCGCGCTGCAGGGCCGTTTCAGCGGGCCGGTGCTCCCCGGCGACACGCTCGAGGTCGAATCATGGCCCGACGGCGATTTCGAACTCCGACGCGATGGCGTACCCGTGATCTCCGACGGCCGGGCGGTGTTCGCATGAGCCGGGTGCTGGTGGTCGGAGCGACCGGGATGATCGGCAGCCATGTCGCCGCCGACCTCGCCGCCCGAGGCGACGACGTCACAGTGATGGCGCGTCGGGATCCATCGGACCGAGATCCGCGCGCGGTGCGGGGCATGCCGCGGCTCCAGGGGGACTACACGGATCCCGGGACGTCGCCGCGGATGCTGGAGAGCTTCGACGCGATCGTGTTCGCGGCCGGCAACGACATCCGTCATGTTCCCGCTGAACAAGAGGACGATGCGTTCTGGGCGCGCACGCAGAGTGTCGGTGTGCCGCAGTTCGCCGCGCAGGCCAAGGCTGCGGGTGTCGGACGCTTCGTGCAGGTCGGCAGCTACTATCACCATCTGCATCCGGAATGGACGGCACGCATCCCGTATGTCGCCGCACGCCGGGATGCGGATGAGCGCACGCGGGCGTTGAGTGGTGCCGGCTTCGCGGCGATGACACTGAACCCGCCGTCGATCGTGGGCGCCGATGAGCGCGGGATGCGTCGCTTCGCACGCATGATCGCGTGGACGCGCGGGGAACTCGCCGATCCAGAACTGTTCGCTCCTCCGGGTGGCACGAACTACATGTCGGTGCGCTCGCTCTCACAGGCCGTGCAGGGCGCGCTCGATGGGGGAGAGGCGGGTCGCGCCTATCTGATCGGGGATCGCAATCTCACCTACCGCGAGTATTTCCAGCTGCTCGCGGACGCCGCAGGCAGCGGGAGCGTGATCGAGGAGCGAGACCAGGAGCATCCGTTCCTCCCCGATCGGTTCATCGTCCAGGGGCGTGGTGCGGTGATCTCCTACGACACCGACCCCGCGGAGACGGCGCTGCTCGGCTACGCCCAGGACGACGTCGAACGGTCACTCGTCGAGATCGTCACCGCGGTGGACGATCTGCGGTGAGACGCTCCCACAGCGATGCGGTCGCGCTCCGCGTCTCTTCGAGGGTGCCGTCCGTGCGCAGGACGACGTCGGCGATCGCGATCCGATCGACTTCCTCACCCTGAGCGCGGATGCGGCGCTCCGCTTCGGCGCGGGCGTATCCGCGTCCGTCCTGCAGGCGCCGGAGCCGAATGTCCTCCGCTGCCTCGACCGTCACGATCAGGCCGTAGGTCCACGGCAGCGGCGCCGTCGTGCGACTCAGCAACGGGATCTCGTGGACGACGACACCAGGTGTCCGCCGGGCGCGTTCGATCCTCGCCCCGACTTCGGAGAGGATCGCCGGGCGCAGCAGTGCGTTGTACTGACGGAGGAGGTCGGCGTCGCCGAAGACTCGTGCGCTCACCACGGCGCGGTCGAGGGTGCCGTCCGCGGCGAGCACGTCGGTGTCGAGCAGTTCGGCGATCGAACGCACGAGCGCAGCCCCGCCGGGCGTCCGAGGATCGACGACGTCACGTGCTGCCGCATCGCCGTCGACGATGCGCGCACCGAGGGCCGTCAGTTCACGAGCGACGGTGCTCTTGCCCGCGGCGATGCCACCGGTGAGTCCGACGAGGATCGAAGTGTGGTGCATGCGGGATGAAGAACGTGCCTGCGAGGGATGTGCGAGGTGCGAAATCGATCCCGCACGGGCGCGCCGCGTCAGGGTCGGACGAAGCGGACCTCCGTCAGCGTCTCACCGAGGAACGGCTCGGTGTGCGATGCGCCGTCGAGGTGGAAGCCGTTGCGCGTGTAGAAGCGGTGCGCACGGGGGTTGTCCTCCGCGACCCACAGGTACAGCGGCTCGTCCTTCTCGACGGCGACGTCGAACAGTTTCTGGCCGATGCCGGTCGAGTGCCAGGCGTCGAGCAGGTAGATGAAGTAGAGCTCGCGGAACGCCGGAGCATCCTTGTCGCGGGCCGGTCCCGAACCGACGAAGCCGACGATCTCGCCGTCGACGAGCGCGGCGTTCATCTTGAAATCGGGGCCTTGCGAGGCCCAGTGCGTCCAGAGCTCGGCCATCCGCCGCGGCGAGACCTTCTCGAGCGCTGCCTTGCTGATCAGGTGGTCGTAGGTCTCGTGCCAGCACTGGGCGTGCACGCGACCGAGGGCTTCCGCATCCACATCACGGACCGGACGGACGATGACTTCAGGCTGGGCTTCGGCGCTCATGTTCGTGACTCTACGCGCGGCGTCCGCGAACAGGAAATCGAGCGGAGGCCTACGGAGACGGGGCGTCACAGGATGGAGGGTTCGCACAACGATGTTCGTGATTCGTGCGCGTCTGGCTACGATCGATCCTCGTGAACGTGATCTGGCGGACCCTCCTGGTGATCCTCGGCGCTCGCCGCCGCGTGCGACGGGGGAAGACCCTCGACCCGACGGCGGTGGGCAGCATCACCCTGACGACGCTGCCGACCGACCTCGACATCCTGCGCCATATGAACAACGGTCGTTACCTGTCGCTGTTCGACCTCGGGCGCTGGGACCAGCTGATCCGCACCGGACTGTTCGACGCCATGAAGGACCGCGGCTGGTATGCGGTCGTCTCCAGTGAGACGGTCACGTTCCGCAAGTCGCTGCAGCTCTGGCAGCGGTTCGAGGTGCAGTCGCGCTTCATCGGGCACGACGACAAGGCCCTCTTCCTGGAGCACCGGGCCGTGGTCGACGGCGAGGTCTACGCCCGGGCGATCGTGCGTGCCCGGATGCTGCGTCGCACCGGGGGCACCGTCAGCAACGAAGAGCTCTTCGCTGCGGTCGGCAAGCCCGACGGCGTGCCGGAGATCGACGCCTGGGTGCACGACTGGGCCGCGGCATCCGCCCTCCCGCCCGTGCGCGTGAAGGCTCCGAGCGTCTGGGGCTGAGCCGCTCTCGCCGCGATCTCCTCCTCTGCTTTCCGTAAGAATCTCGCTTCTTTCCCCGTCACAGAGCCGAAAGAGGGCTGTTCCCGACGGCCCTCTCAGTACTCTGAGCGGGAAGTCAGGGGCGCGGACGCCCCGGTGATCCCGTCGACGCAGACGGGTGGAGGAGGAAGCAGTGGCAGTCATCGGCATCGTGCGGGAGCCTGCGGGCGAAGCACGGGTCTCGGCCACCCCGGCGACCATCGCGTCGCTCGGCAGGCTGGGACACACGGTCAGGGTCGAACGAGGAGCAGGAGCGGCGGCGTCGTTCCCCGATGCGGACTATGAAGCCGCCGGTGCCGTGCTCGTGGACAGGGCGGAGGCGTGGGGGAGCGAGATCGTGCTCGCGATCACGGCGCCCGGACCGGAGGAGATCGCCCTCCTCGCCGACGGGGCGACCCTCATCGCCCTGCTGTCGCCGGCACTGCGTCCCGACCTGGTCGAGTCTCTCGCCCAGCGCAGGATCACCGCGGTCGCCCTCGACGCGGTGCCCCGCATCTCGCGGGCGCAGTCCATGGACGTGCTCAGCTCGATGGCGAACATCGCCGGATACCGGGCGGTCGTCGAAGCCGCCCACGAGTTCGGCCGCTTCTTCACGGGCCAGGTGACCGCCGCCGGCAAGGTGCCTCCGGCGAAGGTGCTCGTCGCGGGAGCCGGAGTCGCGGGGCTCGCGGCCATCGGTGCGGCGTCGAGCCTCGGAGCCGTCGTCCGCGCCACCGATCCGCGCCCCGAAGTCGCCGACCAGGTGACCTCGATCGGGGGAACGTACCTCCCGGTCGACGTCGAGGTCGCCGCGTCCACCGACGGCTATGCGAAGGCGACGAGCGCGGACTACGACCGACGGGCCGCCGAGATCTACACCGAGCAGGCGGCCGACGTCGACATCATCATCACGACCGCCCTCATCCCCGGGCGTGCGGCACCGCGCCTGATCACGGCGTCCGATGTCGCCCGGATGAAGCCCGGCAGCGTGATCGTCGACATGGCCGCGGGGCAGGGCGGCAACGTCGAAGGGTCCGTCGCGGGCGAACGCATCGTCACCGACAACGGCGTGATCATCCTGGGGTACACCGACCTGGCGTCGCGCCTGGCGTCCCAGGCATCCCAGCTCTACGGCACGAACCTGGCGAACCTGGTCGCCCTGCTGACGCCCGCGAAGGACGGACGGCTCGTGATCGACTTCGGCGACGTGGTGCAGCGTTCGGTCACCGTCGTCCGCGACGGGGAGGTCACCTGGCCTCCGCCCGCCGTGCAGGTCGCCGCCGCGCCCGCTGCGAGAGCGGCCGCGGATCCCGTCGAGGTCGCCCCGCCGAAGAAGATGTCGACGGCGCGCCGGGTGACCCTGATCGTGCTGGGCATCGCCGCCCTCTTCGCCGTGAACGCGTTCGCACCCGCGCCGCTTCCGCAGCACTTCACCGTGCTCGTGCTCTCGGTCGTGATCGGCTTCTCCGTGATCGGCAAGGTGCACCACGCGCTGCACACCCCGCTCATGTCGGTGACGAACGCGATCTCCGGCGTCATCGTCGTCGGCGCGATGCTGCAGGTCACCTCACCGATCCCGGTCGTGCAGGTGCTCGCGACGATCGCCGTGCTGCTGGCATCCATCAACATCTTCGGAGGATTCGCGGTCACCCGCCGGATGCTCGCGATGTTCACCCTCGGGAACTCCGCGAAGGGTGGCCGGAAGTGACCATCGACGCGTTCGTCGGAGCGGCGTACATCGTCGCCGCCCTGCTGTTCATCCTGAGTCTCGCCAGCCTCAGCCGCCACGAGTCGGCACGCGCGGGGGTGGTGTACGGCATCGCCGGCATGACCATCGCGCTCGTCGCGACCGTCGCCCTCACCGTCGCCGACGCCTGGAGCACCGGTGCGGTTCTCGGTCTCGGCCTGCTGGTGGCCGCCGTGCTGGTCGGCGCAGCCATCGGGCTCTGGCGGGCCAGGGTCGTCGAGATGACGGGGATGCCCGAGCTCATCGCGCTCCTGCACAGCTTCGTCGGTCTGGCAGCCGTGCTCGTCGGCTGGAACGGCTACCTCGCGCACCCGGAGCTCGCCCCCGCGCTCGTCGGCATCCACAACGCCGAGGTCTTCATCGGGATCTTCATCGGCGGTGTCACCTTCACCGGATCGATCGTCGCCTACCTCAAGCTGTCGGCCAGGATGTCGTCCGCGCCGCTCATGCTCCCCGGCAAGAACGGCCTGAACGTCGGCGCGCTCGTCGCCTTCGCCGCGCTCACCGTGTGGTTCGTGAACGACCAGCAGCTCTGGCTCCTGATCGCGGTCACCGTGCTCGCGTTCGCCCTCGGCTGGCATCTGGTCGCTTCGATCGGCGGTGGCGACATGCCGGTCGTCGTCTCGATGCTCAACAGCTACTCGGGCTGGGCGGCCGCCGCGGCGGGTTTCCTCCTCAACAACGACCTGCTGATCGTCACGGGTGCGCTGGTCGGCTCGTCGGGTGCCTACCTGTCGTACGTGATGTGCAAGGCCATGAACCGCTCGTTCCTCTCCGTCATCGCGGGCGGTTTCGGGATCGCCGCACCGTCCGCGGACGACACCGAGTACGGCGAGCACCGCGAGATCACCGCCGAGGGGGCGGCCGAGATGCTCGTCGCCGCGGGCAGCGTCGTGATCACGCCCGGCTACGGCATGGCCGTCGCTCAGGCGCAGTACCCGGTGGCCGATCTGGTCCACCGGCTCCGCGAACGCGGGGTGGACGTGCGGTTCGGCATCCACCCGGTGGCCGGGCGCCTTCCCGGTCACATGAACGTGCTGCTGGCCGAGGCCAAGGTCCCGTACGACATCGTTCTCAGCATGGACGAGATCAACGACGACCTCGCATCGACCTCGGTGGTGCTGGTGATCGGGGCGAACGACACCGTGAACCCGGCTGCGGCCGAGGACCCGGGCAGCCCCATCGCCGGGATGCCGGTGCTCAAGGTGTGGGAGGCCGAGAACGTCATCGTGTTCAAGCGCTCGATGGCCGCCGGCTACGCGGGGGTGCAGAATCCGCTGTTCTTCCGCGACAACGCCTCGATGCTGTTCGGTGATGCCAAGCAGCGGGTGGAGGACATCATCGCTGCGCTGTGACCTCGGTTTCGAATCGCGCGATCGACGCCATCCGAGAGGGAAAAGCGACCGATTGCGCGATTCGAACGGCCGAGGGATCCTGCTCCCGACCTAGGCTGAAATCCATGGCCGACACCCCGCCGGATGCCGTGGCATCCGCACCCCTCGCAGACCGCACCGTCGAGCTCGCTCGGCGGTGGGCGATCGAGGCCGCGGCCGTCGAACCCGACCCCGCGGCCGCCCGGCTCGCGGGGGTGCTGCAGGACGCGAACGGCCTCCCGTTCACGCTCGGCTTCGTCGACGGCGTGATGCGCCCCGAAAGCCTGACCGCTGCCGCCTCGCAGTTGCGCCGGATCGCTCCGATCGTGCCCGAGTTCCTCCCGTGGTACCTGCGTTCCGTGGTGCGCCTCGGCGGAGGAGTGGCCCCCCTCCTCCCCGCACCCGTCGTGCCGATCGCCCGCAGGGTGCTGCGCGACATGGTCGGGCACCTCGTCGTCGACGCCCGCCCCGCGAAGCTCGGCGCCGCCATCGAGCGGATCGCCGCGGACGGTTCCCGGCTCAACCTCAACCTGCTCGGCGAGGCGGTCCTGGGCGAAGCGGAGGCGCGGCGTCGCCTCGACGGCATCCACGAGCTCATCCAGCGACCGGACGTCGATTATGTCTCGGTCAAGGTGTCCGCCATCGTCAGCCACCTGTCGATGTGGGCGTTCGACGAGGTCGTCGACGAGGTCGTCGAACGGCTTCTGCCGCTGTACCTCACGGCCGCGGGGGACGGCACGTTCATCAACCTCGACATGGAGGAGTACCGCGACCTCGATCTGACCATCGCGGTGTTCACGCGCCTCCTGGAAGATCCGCGTCTGGCCGGACTCGAAGCCGGGATCGTCTTGCAGGCCTACCTCCCCGATGCGCTGCCCGCCCTGCAAGAGCTCACCGCTTGGGCGCAGGATCGCGTCGCGCACGGCGGGGCCCGCATCAAGGTGCGGCTGGTCAAGGGTGCGAACCTCGCGATGGAGCGGGTCGAGGCGCGGATGCACGGGTGGGAACCCGCGACCTACGACACGAAGCTCGACACCGATGCGAACCACCTGCGCTGCCTGGACTGGGCACTGCGACCCGAGCACACGGCGGCGGTGAAGATCGGTGTCGCCGGACACAACCTCTTCGGCATCGCCTACGCCTGGCTCCTCGCCGGTGAGCGCGGTGTCCGGGACGCCGTCGAGTTCGAGATGCTCCTCGGGATGGCGCAGGGGCAGGTGCAGGCCGTTTCCCGCGAAGTCGGTCCGGTGCTGCTCTACGTGCCCGTGGTGGAGCCCGCCGAGTTCGACGTCGCGATCAGCTACCTGGTGCGGAGGCTGGAGGAGAACGCCTCTGCGGAGAACTTCCTCTCCGCGGCGCTCCGGCTCGGCGAGGACGAGTCCCTGTTCGTGCGCGAGCAGGACCGGTTCCTCGATGCACTCGATCGCGCCGCCGATCCGACTCTCCGCACCGGACCGCGTCGCACCCAGGACCGGCACGCCCCCGTGCACGAGTCCGTGCGGCCCGTCCCGTCGGCTCCCGCCCCGGAGACCGACCTCACCAAGGCGGTGCTCGGCATCTCCCGCGGATCCGACGACGGCGGACGGGAGGCCTTCCTCGAGACGGCCGTGTACTCCGCCCGCGAACTGGAGCACGACGCGGGCGGCGCTCCGGGGTTCGTCAACACGGCTGACACCGACCCTGCCCTCCCCGCGAACCGCGACTGGGCGCGCGAGGTGCGCGAGCGCATCCCCGGGTCCGATCTCGGCGCCGCGACGGTCGCTGCCGGGCGGGTCGACGATGCCGCGGCGTTGGACCGGATCGTGCAGGGCGTCCGCCGCGCCGCTCCCGCCTGGGGCGGACGACCCGCTGCGGAGCGG
>NZ_JRKC01000061.1:0-57317 GCF_000800925.1 Microbacterium sp. ZOR0019
AGCCGCCTTCGCCCCGGTGACGGCGGCCCGCGGTGCGGCGACACGCACGGCCGCGGCGCGGTCCGAGGCAGCGGTCGATCCGGAGGACTTCGTCGCGGCAGCTCGCGAGGCGGTGTTCTTCGCCGCTGCCTTCCGCGCGTCCGCTGCGGTTCGCGCGGTGCTGGTCGTCTTCGCGGGCTGCTCGTCCATCGCCTTCGGCAACGGCTCGACCACGACCTCGGCAGTCGGGGCGGCCTTCTCCGCCGCAGCCTTTGTCGTCGTGGACTTCGCGGGAGCCTTCACAGAAGTCTTCGCGGCGGTTTTCGAGGTCGCGGGCTTCTTCGCCGCGCCGGTCTTCGTCGTGCTGGTCTTCGCCATGCTGGTCTTCGTCGGCGTCGTCCCCGAGGTACGCGCGGTCGTCGGCTTAGCCGCCGACTTCTTGGCGGCAGGCTTCTTGGCGGCAGACTTCTTGGCGGCAGGCTTCTTGGCGGCAGACTCCGTGGCCGCGGGCTTCTTGGCCGCAGCTTTCTTGGGAGCGGGCTTCTCGGCATCCGTCGACGCCTCCGAGGCCTGCGTGGACGATGCCGAACTGCTCGCCGACGTGTCCCGGGGGAAGGCTTCGGTATCGTCCACCTGGGCGGTGCGGTCGTCAGGGGAGGAAGTCACCGTCCTACGGTATCAAGGGGTGGGCGCAAGCCAAGCCGCCGCGCAACAAACCGCCGCCGGATCCCCGCGATCCGGGGCGATCGCGCTCCGTGTGCGAGCCTGTGCGTCCGGTGTGTACTCGGTCACGAAATGGCAACGGGAGCCTTCGCACCCCGAGCTTCCCAGCCTGAATCGCTACCATGAACGCGGCACGACGAAGTGTCTGGTCGGTGAACCGACCGTGAACACAACTTCCTTTAGGAGCACTCGTGACTCTTCAGACCGTCATCCTCGCCGCCGGCATGGGCTCGCGCCTCGGGCGCGCGCTGCCGAAGCCGCTCACCGAACTGAGCGACGGCCGCACGATCATGGGCCAGCAGCACGACAACATCCGCGCCGCCTTCGGGTCCGACGCGCGCATCACGACCGTGGTCGGCTACCGCGCAGAGACCATCATCGAAGCCTTCCCCCAGGTCAACTACGTCCACAACGAGCGCTACGACGAGACGAACACGTCGAAGAGCCTGCTGCGCGCTCTCGGCGCCACCGGCAAGGGCGGCGTGCTGTGGATGAACGGCGACGTGGTCTTCGACCCGATGATCCTCGGCCGTGCGGCCGCCTACATCGAGCGCGACCAGTCGTTCGTGACCGTCAACACCTCGAAGGTCAGCGACGAAGAGGTGAAGTACACGGTCACGGCCGAGGGCTTCATCAAGGAGCTCTCCAAGACCGTCAAGGGCGGACTCGGAGAGGCGGTCGGCATCAACTACATCTCGTCCACGCACAAGAAGGCGTTCATGCGCCAGCTGCAGCGCGTCGAGGACCAGGACTACTTCGAGCGCGGCCTCGAGCTCGCCATCGCGGAAGACGCCCTGCTGCTCGAGCCGATGGATGTCTCCGACCTGTACGCGGTCGAGGTCGACTTCGCGGAAGACCTCGAGCGGGCGAACCTCTTCGTCTGATCCGATCCGTCGTGCGAAAGCCCGGTTCCCTCGAGGGACCGGGCTTTCGGCGTTTTCGCGGCCGAGCTTCGTAAGATCGCTCCATGGCTCGCCAGGTGCACAAGATCCACTCGTTGCCGGATGACGCTCCGTGGGACAAGGGCGTGCCCCCTTCCGGGTCTTCCGAGCACCCGATGATGGTGCGCGGCCTCGACCGCGTGCTCTCGGTCCAGCGCCCGCTCGTGCTCGCGCACATCCGCAGCATCCGTCTTCGCCACCCTCAGGCCACGCCCACCGAGATCATCCGGATCCTCGAACGCCGCTATCTCGCCGCCGTGACCACCGGTGGCGCCGCCGTGGGCGCGACCGCCGTCGTTCCCGGCATCGGCACCGGCGTGACTCTCGCGCTGTCCGGTGTCGAGACCGTGGGCTTCGTGGAGTCGACGGCCCTGTTCGCACAGTCGGTCGCTGAGGTGCACGGCATCGCGGTCGCCAACCCCGACCGTGCGCGCGCTCTGGTGATGACCTTGATGCTCGGCAAGGAGGGCGTCGATCTGGTCGGTCAGCTCGCCGGGCAGGTCGCCGGACGCGGCGGGAGCAGATCGTCGTACTGGGGTGAACTCGTCACGAAGTCGCTCCCCCGCGCTGCCGTGGGCCCACTGGTCGATCAGCTCAAGAGCATGTTCGTGAAGCAGTTCGCCGCGAAGGGCGGCGCCTCCGTGATCGGCAAGGCCCTCCCGTTCGGCGTCGGCGCAGCCATCGGCGGGGCAGGGAACAACATCCTCGGCCGTCGCGTGCTCACGACCTCACACAAGGCTTTCGGTGCGGCTCCGATCGATCTGCCGCTCGAGCTCGAACCGGTGCCGGGAGCGGAGAAGCTCGAGCTGCGGATGCTCCGCGGCGCGCGGTATGCCGGCAACGCCGTGGCCGGTGCTGCAGGAACGACCGTCCGCGGAGTCGGCTGGGTCGGTCGCAAGGCCCTCTCCCTCGGCCGTTCCCCGAAGTCGGACCCGGAGTTGGAGGAGAACGATCCCGCGAAAACCGCCGACGTGAAGCGGGAGCACGACGCCCCGACGGCAGCGGATGCGGACTCCGCACACTGAGCACTGCGCGTAGGTCGCCAAAGGATCGGCCGACCCGTTGTGCCGAGCATCCAACAGACCGGGCCGACCCGACGCTAGGGTGGAATCCGTGACGGACAAGCCCGACCTCTTTACCACCGCCGGCAAGATCGCGGATCTGCGCGCTCGCTACACCGAAGCCGTCGTCGACGCAGAAGCCAAGGCGAAGGAGAAGCAGCACGCCAAGGGCAAGATGACCGCCCGTGAGCGCATCGAACTGCTCGTCGACCCCGGAAGCTTCGTCGAGTTCGACGAGTACGTGCGCCACCGCACCACCGCCTTCGGCATGGACCGCTCCCGCCCCTACGGCGACTCGGTCGTCACCGGGGTCGGCACGATCAACGGGCGCACTGTCGCGGTGTACTCGCAGGACTTCTCGACCTTCGGCGGCTCACTCGGCGAGGTCGCCGGCGAGAAGATCGTGAAGATCATGGAGTTCGCCCTCGCCGGCGGGATGCCCTGCATCGGCATCCTCGACTCGGGCGGTGCGCGTATCCAGGAGGGCGTCGTCGCCCTGGGCAAGTACGGCGAGATCTTCCGCCTCAACACCCGCGCCTCCGGCGTGATCCCTCAGATCTCCATCATCATGGGCCCCGCGGCCGGAGGCGCCGTGTACTCCCCCGCGCTCACGGACTTCGTGATCATGGTCGACAAGACCAGCCAGATGTTCGTCACCGGTCCCGACGTGATCAAGACCGTGACCGGCGAGGACGTCGGCATGGAGGAACTCGGCGGCGCGCTCACGCACAACACGCGCTCGGGCGTCGCGCACTACCTCGCCGAGGACGAAGACGACGCGATCGACTACGCGCGCACGCTGCTGAGCTTCCTTCCGGACAACAACATGGCGGAGCTGCCCTCATACGAGAGCACCTTCGAGTTCGAGACCACCGACGCCGACCGTGTGCTGAACACGATCGTCCCCGACTCCACGAACCAGCCGTACGACATCCACACCGTCATCGAGCACGTGGTCGACGAGGGCGACTTCCTCGAGGTGCAGCCGCTGTTCGCCCCGAACATCGTGATCGGGTTCGGCCGCATCGAGGGCCGCTCCGTCGGCATCATCGCGAATCAGCCGTCGCAGATGGCCGGAACGCTGAACATCGAAGCCGGCGAGAAGGCGAGCCGCTTCGTCCGGTTCTGCGACGCGTTCTCCATCCCGATCGTCACCCTCGTCGACGTCCCCGGTTACCTGCCGGGAACCGACCAGGAGTGGACGGGTGTCATCCGCCGCGGCGCGAAGCTCCTCTACGCCTACGCGGAGGCCACGGTCCCGCTCGTCACGGTGATCCTGCGCAAGGCCTACGGCGGCGCGTACATCGTGATGGGATCGAAGCAGCTCGGCGCCGACGTGAACCTCGCCTGGCCGACGGCGGAGATCGCCGTCATGGGCGGGCAGGGTGCCGTGAACATCCTGTACCGCGGCGAGATCAAGAAGGCCGAGGACGCCGGCGAAGACGTCGCCGCCGTGCGTACCCGCCTGGCGAACGAGTACACGTACAACGTCGCCTCACCGTTCCTCGCGGCGGAGCGCGGAGAGCTCGACGGCATCATCGAGCCGGCGAACACGCGCGTGTCGATCGCGAAGGCACTGCGTGCGCTGCGGGGCAAGCGCGCCGAGCTTCCGCCGAAGAAGCATGGGAACATCCCGCTGTGACCGCACGAGAGGCCGGGGCCGACGCATCGGAGCAGGCGGCGTCGATGCTCACGATCACGCGCGGTTCAGCCACTGAAGAAGAGCTGGCCGCACTCATCGCGGTGATCAGCGAGGCCTATGCGTCCGAAGCGGCGGACGCCGTGGCCGATGAGCCGACCGTGTCCGCCTGGACCCGCACGCAGCGTCCGCTCCGGCGTCCGCTGCGCCGTGACATCCCGTGGGGGCGCTTCTCCGGGTGACGCCCCCGGCCTGCGCCTCGTGCGTCAGGCGATGAGAGCTCAGCCGTCGAGCAGGAGCCCCGAGGCGCGGGGACCGAGCACGGAGTCGAGCACCACGCAGCCGGCTCCCACCGCGCCCACGTCGTCGCCGACGACCGTCCCGTCGACCGGCAGCGTGCGCACCGCCCGTGTCGCGCTCGCCCGATCGAGGCGACCGGGGATCTCGCTGAGGTACACCTCCGCGAGCCGCGACCAGAACGGGCCGCCGAACACGACGCGGTCCACGTCGAGCATGTTCGCGAGCGCGGCGGTCAGGACGGACATGTGCACAGCGGCCTGCCGCAGCACGGCCAGGGCGGCGACGTCGCCGCGGCCGGCACGCTCGCAGAGCTCTCCGAAGCGCTCGTCGACGGACTCGACATCGCTCGCCTCGCGATCGTCCTGGAACACCCCCGCACGCTCCGCCTGTTCGACGATGGCCTGTGGCGTGCAGACGACCTCGACGCATCCCCGAGAACCGCAGGTGCACCGCGGACCGTCCGGATCCACGATCACGTGCCCGACCTCTCCGATGTTGCGTGTGCTCCCGGGCACGACCTCCCCCTCCCTGGCGAGGGCGGCCCCGATCCCGGTACCCAGGTAGATGAAGACGAACGAATCGTCGGCCGATGCGCGCCGCGTCCACAGTTCGCCCGACGCGGCGGCAGTCGTGTCCTTCTCGATCAGCACGGGAAGACCGGTCGCGTCGGCGAGCACCGCACGCAGCCGCACCCGGTGCCAGCCGAGCAGCTTCGGCGGGTCGATCACCGTGCCCTTCTCCGCATCGAGGGGCCCGGGGGCGGCGACTCCCACCCCGGCGATCCGGTCTCGGTCCACGTCCGCCTCGGCGATCAAGGCGTCGATGGTGGCCGCCATGGCGGAGATGATCCACCGCGGTTCCTTCGCCGGGGTGCGTATGCTCTTCCGACGCACGACGGCGCCGGACAGGTCGAGCAGGACGAAGGTCATGATGGCGGGGTCGAGGTGCACCCCCACCGCGAAGCGACTGTCCGGGACGAGCCGCAGGGTCACGCGGGGTTTGCCCGGACCGTTGATGGTGCGCCCCGCCTCACGGATGAATCCATCGTCGAGGAGCCGGCGGGTGATGTTCGTCACCGTCTGTGCGGACAGCCCGGTGGCGGAGGCGAGTTCGATGCGGCTCAGCCCTTCCCCGGACTGTCGGATCGCCTCCAGGACAACGGACTGATTGAAGTCCCCCATCCGCGGAAGGTTGGTTCCCCGACGCGTTCCCATGGTCCTATGATCCCTCATCGAGCGAGAAATCGTGTCCCCCAAAATACCTACAGACAACGAATGGAAGAACCCCCAGACTGGAGGAGACGCTTCGCGTTCGGCTGGTCTCTCTGTCCCAGGGTAGACAGACGCTGATCGGCCACCAGCGGACGGTTTTCGGGTAACTGTCCGCACGGCGAGGGGCTGGCGACAACGCCGCCCCTCGCCCACTCTCCTCATCCTGTCGGGAGCGCAGCGTCCTCAGACGGCTTCCGCCTCCCGAGCGATCTCATGCCACAGGTCGACCGCGTCATCGTCGCCCGAGGCACGCGTCCCCGCACGTCCGACGACGGTCACCGCGACACGGGCATCGCGAGCCGAACGGATGATGAGCCGCGCGCTCTGCGCCTGCATGAGCACGGAGGCGAGCTCGTCCCGGATCTCGCTGCGTCGCGTTTCGTCGATGCCGTCGAATCCGCCCTCGTCGAAGACCGTGACGACGGCGCCGCGCAGACGGGCGGCGTCGATCGCGTTGCGTACGGCATCGTTGAGCAGATCCGCTCCGCGCAGCTCGTCGCGCAGCCGCCCCTCGGCGAGGCGCGCTTCGAGTCGCTCCCGGTCGTCGAGCGCGCCACGGGAGGCGACGACACGACCGAGCACCGGCCCGGCGACCGCCAGGGCGAACTGCGTGCGCAGACGCCTCTCCCGCTGGCGCACGCTCTGGGTGGCGTGCCAGGCCGAGACCGCCTGCTGGATCTCGGCGAGCCGTTCGGTGTCGCGCACCGCGCGATCCCAGAACATCACGAGGAGTCGGGCGACGACGATCCACATGATCGAGCCGACCAGGCCGAGGGTGAGCGCCACGCCGATCCCGAGGTATGCCGAGGAGGCCGCGACGAGAACCGCGAGCGTCAGCCAGCCGATCAGGAACCGACGGCGGACGATGCACACGACACCGAGGAGCCCGAGCCCGCCGATGTACCAGGTGGCGAAAGGGGCGGTGCGGTCGGCGGGCTCCAGAGAGAACGTGACCAGGGCGGGGATGAGGGCGCTCGCGAGCAGGGCCAGCACCGCCGACCACAGAGGCATCCGCACAGACGTCGCGTCGCCCAGGATCGCGATGTTCACGGCCACGAGATAGATGCCGATCGCGACGATCATCAACAACGGCGCCGTCGGCTGCTCGATCCACCAGATCGCGCGCGCGGCGAAGTACAGCGCGAACCCCACGGCGAGCGAGGTGGCGACGCTGCGGACGGTCCGGTTCACGAGCGCTCCCACCCCAGCACGACGGTCGTGCCCTGCTCATCGGATCGGATGTCCGCGGCGCCGGCGACTCCGGCCATGCGGGCGAAGATGGAGGCGCGGATCCCGAGCCGGTCGGCGCCGATCGCTGTGATGTCGAAACCCGGCCCCGTGTCCGACACGGTCACGGAGATCCCTCCGTCACCACACGCCTCGACGATGATGTGCAACCCGCGGCTGTTCGCGTGGGACACGGCGTTCCCGATCGCCTGCCGTGCGGCCAGCACGAGGGCTCGCGCCGCCCGTCCGGGGATCATTCCGATCCCGCCGCGCTCCTCGACGATCGCGTCGGCGCCGAGCTCCGAGAGCGAACGGCGGAGTTCGACCACGATCTGTGCGATCCCCACGGGCTCGTCGGTGCCCTCCTGGGACACGGCGGCTTCCGTGTTCGCGAGACGTGTGAGAGCCTCCCGTGCCATCGCGACCGCGAGCTCCTCCGCCCGCTCCCCCTCCGCCCGCTCGGCGGCGATCAACGCCGCGAGGACGCTGTCATGCATGAGCGCCGACATCGCCACGCGTTCCTCCTCGGCCGCGGCGGCAGCGGCTGCGGTGGAGTAGGAGGCGACGGCTTGCCCTCGTGCCTCGTCGACGCCGGCTGCGACGGAGCGGAACATCCAGCCGAGCGAGATGATCACCACGCCGAGGATGAGCGTGAAGGAGACATCGAAGGCGGTCGTGACCCAGAACTCCCGCGAGAACTCCCCCTGCACGAGACGCACGTAACCGTAGACGAACGGCATCACGGCCGCCCACGCGAACTGGAGCCGGAGGGGGAACGCGAGCATCGCCGCGACCACCCCCACGTTCACGAGGAAGAAGATCCAGGGCTGATCGCCGGCACTCTTGTCGGCGGGGTCCACGACCGTCGGCCACGCGGCGAGCGCCAGCAGGTAGACCACGGCGAAGAGGCCCGAGAAGGTGCGCACGCCGCGGCCGACCAGGCAGGCGACCAGCATCGCCGCGAGCGGGACGAACACCACGACGACCATCACGATGTGCACCACGTCCGCCTGGGACAGGGTGTTCACCGCGGCGAACAGCGCCTGGGCGCCCAAGGCCGAGGATCCGATCGCGACGACGATCGCGAGGATCCGCTCCATGCGTTTGCCCGTGAATCGCTCGAACTCGGTCTCCGTGCTGCCCGGAGACGGGATCTTGCTCCAGGCATCGCGGATGCTGAGCGGATCAGCGGGCACTCGACGCCCCGTCTGCCGCGACGATGCCGTCCTCCATCGCTCGACGGAGGAGATCGACCTTCGTGGGTGCGGGCCGACCGACCTCGACGTACTTGACGCGTACGCGCGTGATGTTCTCCTTGGCGGTCGAGTAGGCGACGCCGAGCCGCTCGGCGACGGCCTTCAGCGGAAGGCCCGCGGCATACAGCCGGAGCACCTCCCGCTCCCGGCTGGAGAGCTGCGCGTCGGCGAAGGCCCGGTCACCGTCGACGGCACTGGCCCATTCGACGTTGTTGAGCGCTTCGCCCTGAGCGACGGTCCGGATCGCATCCATCACGTCATCGAGAGCGGACGACTTGCTGACGACCCCTGCGGCGCCGGCGGACAGAGCCTCGCGCACGGCCGCGGGACGGTCGGCGACGCTGTGGATGACCACGCTCGCCCCGTCGTTCACCAGCGATGACACGTTCTCGGTCACGGTGCTGCCATCGCCCAGGGTGAGGTCGAGGACCACGACGTCGGCAGGAGCGGCAGACGCCGAGGCCCGCCATTCCAGGTACGACACGACCGTGCTCCCGGAGAAGACCACCGTCTGCGAGTCGCGCGCGCACGCGGCCTCGAGGCCGAGGCGAACGGACTCGTGATCGTCGATGAGTGCGACCCTGCTCATCCACCCAGCCTAGTGAGTCCGCGCAGACGGTCGCCGACGGCTCAGCGCGTCAGCAGCGCGACGACCTCGAAGTGGTGCGAGTGCGGGAACAGATCGAAACCTCGAAGACGATCGACGTTCCACCCCAGCGCCCGGAAGGTCCCGAGATCACGGGAGAGGGCGACCGGATCGCAGGCGACGTAGGCGACGGCCTCCGGCGCGAGCGCGTGCACGGCCTCGACGACCTGACGGCCCGCTCCTGCGCGAGGCGGGTCGAGGATCACGGCCCCCGTGCGACCGCTGCTCCGGCGCGTGGACAGGAAGCGGTCGACCCGCGCGGTGACCGCGGTGACCTCGAGCGGCGCGAGGTTCGCGGCCGCGTGCTCAGTGGCCCGTGCGCTCGACTCCACCGTGACGATGTCGGTGCCGCCGAGATCGGCGAGTGTCGCGGCGAAGAGACCGACGCCGCCGTACAGGTCGTAGTGCGTCTTCGCCTCGTCGACGTGTCCGTCGAGGATGCCGTACACCGCGGCGTCGAGCACGGAGGCCGCCCGCGGATGGACCTGCCAGAATCCCGTCGCGTCCAGCTGGAAGGGCCGGTCTCCGACGAGTTCCTGGATCGTCTCGGGAGTCGGACGGCGCCGGAAGCCTCGCGCGACCTTGGCTGGACGCGCCGTCTCCTCGCGGCGGATGATGCGCACGCGACCGTCGGCGGGCTCGACGAGCTCGATCCGACCGGGAGCCTCACCGCGGAGCGCGAGCGCGGCCTCCGCGATGGCCGGGCGGGCGAGCGGGTGGGAGGACACGGGGATGACCCGGTGGCTGCGTGCGGCGAACGGCCCCACCTCGCCCGCGTCGTCGACGTGCAGCGTCACGCGCGTGCGCCATCCGGTGCCGTCTCCGGATTCGACGGCCTCGATCTCCGGGGCGACGAGTCCCTCCCCGGCGAAACGGTCGAGCGCCTCGGTCAGCACCTGGCGCTTGAGCACGCGCTGATGGTCGAGCGCGATGTGCCCGAGGTCGGCTCCGCCGGGGCGGTCCGCGGGATCCCTCGAGACGTCGGCCTCGGCCCAGATGTGCGGCCGCCGATGCTCCGACGCCTCCAGCACCTCGATCGTCTCCGCTCGCCAGAAGCTGCGGGTCGAGGCATCGGCCCCGTCCTGCGGGGCGATCAGTCGCGCACGGACGCGCTCCCCGGGAACCGCGTCCGAGACGAAGACCACGCGCCCCTCGTGGCGGGCGATGAAGGTGCCCCCGTGTGCGATGCCGGTGATGTCGAGCTCGAGCACGTCGGCTGCGGAGGAAGTCATCCTTCGAGGATACGGTGGTGGACATGCGCGTCTGCCTCGCCTCGACCTCACCGGCCCGACTCATGCTGCTGCGGCAGGCGGGTATCGAACCGCTCACCGTCTCCCCGGACGTCGACGAAGACGCCGTCGCCGCCGCCGCGGAGGAAGAGCGCGGCACCCCGCTGGCCCCTGCAGAGCTCGTGCTGCTGCTCGCCCGGGCGAAGGCTGCCGCGGTCGCGCAGGGTCTCGCCGACGAGGGGGTCTTCGACGGCCTCGTGATCGGCGGGGATTCGATGTTCGCACTCGGCGGGCGCGTCTACGGCAAGCCCTACACCCCCGAGGAGGCCACGCGACGCTGGCAGGAGATGCGCGGTGCCACGGGCATCCTGCATTCCGGGCACTCCGTCTTCCGTGTCGCACCCGGCCGGACGCCCGTCGAGGCGACCGCGGTCGCCGAGGCCGCGGTGACCTTCGCCGACGATGTCAGCGATGCCGAGATCGCCGCGTATGTGGCGTCGGGCGAACCCCTGCATGTGGCGGGGGCGTTCACGGTCGACAGCCTGGGCGGGGCCTTCATCACCCGCGTGGACGGCGACCCCTCCACCGTCGTGGGGATGTCCTTGTCGACCGTGCGGCGCCTGGCCACCGAGCTCGGCGTGCCGTGGACGGACCTGTGGTCGTAGACTCCCCTCCACGTTTCTGCCACTTTCTTGTGGGGAGTCGTCAAAGGGATCGGGGTCCTTCTCGCTAGGCTGGCAAGCATGCCTGCTATCGCCAAGGTGCTCATCGCCAACCGCGGCGAGATCGCCGTACGCATCATCCGCGCCGCTCGTGACTCCGGGATCGCCTCGGTCGCCGTCTACGCCGACCAGGATCGGGACGCCCTGCACACGCGTCTGGCCGACGAGGCCTACGCTCTCGGCGGCTCGACCAGCGCGGAGACGTACCTCCAGATCGAGAAGATCCTGTCGATCGCCCGCCGTGCCGGTGCCGACGCCGTGCACCCCGGCTACGGCTTCCTGGCCGAGAACGCCGAGTTCGCGCGCGCGATCATCGATGCGGGGATGACCTGGATCGGCCCGTCTCCCGAGGCCATCGAGGCTCTCGGCGACAAGGTGACCGCGCGCCACGTGGCCGAGAAGGTCGGCGCGCCCCTCGCGCCCGGCACACCCGGTCCCGTCGACGGTGCCGACGAGGTCATCGCCTTCGCGAAGGAATTCGGCCTCCCCATCGCCATCAAGGCCGCCTACGGCGGCGGCGGCCGCGGCCTCAAGGTCGCCCGCGAGCTCGACGAGGTCGCCGAGCTCTTCGAGTCGGCCACCCGCGAAGCCGTCGCGGCGTTCGGCCGCGGCGAGTGCTTCGTCGAGAAGTACCTCGACAAGCCGCGCCACGTCGAGACCCAGTGCCTGGCCGATGCCGCGGGCAACGTCGTCGTGATCTCGACGCGCGACTGCTCGTTGCAGCGCCGTCACCAGAAGCTCGTCGAAGAGGCTCCGGCCCCGTTCCTGACGGACGAGCAGAACGCGCAGCTGTACTCCGCCTCGAAGGCCATCCTGAAGGAGGTCGGCTACGTCGGTGCCGGCACCTGCGAGTTCCTCATCGGCGCCGACGGCACGGTGTCGTTCCTCGAGGTGAACACCCGACTGCAGGTCGAGCACCCGGTCTCCGAAGAGGTCACCGGCATCGACCTGGTCCGCGAGCAGTTCCGCATCGCGGCCGGCGGCACCATCGACTACGACGACCCCGAGCCCCAGGGACACTCGTTCGAGTTCCGGATCAACGGCGAGGACCCCGGTCGCGGGTTCCTCCCCCAGCCCGGACCGATCCACGTGTTCAAGACGTTCGGCGGTCCCGGCATCCGCCTCGACTCGGGCGTCACCGCCGGGGACGCGGTCTCGGGGGCTTTCGATTCGCTCCTCGCGAAGATCATCGTCACGGGGAAGGACCGCGCCGAGGCGCTCGAGCGTTCGCGCCGCGCACTCGACGAGTTCGAGGTCGCCGGACTCCCCACGGTCATCCCGTTCCACCGCAAGGTCGTCCGCGATCCCGCGTTCACCGCGGAGAACGGCGAGTTCGGAGTCTTCACCCGGTGGATCGAGACGGAGTTCGTCAACGACATCCCAGCCTGGGACGGTGAGCTCGAAGCCCCGGCACCCGCCGATTCGCGCCACACGGTCGTCGTCGAGGTCTCCGGCAAGCGCCTCGAGGTGAGCCTCCCCGATCGCGTCGCCGTCGCCCCGGGCACCGCGGGTCGCCCGGCTGCCGTTCCGCCGTCCCGTCGCAGCCACGCGACCACCGCCAATGCCGGAGCCTCCGGCGATGCGGTGAAGTCCCCCATGCAGGCGACCGTCGTCAAGATCGCGGTCGAGGACGGTCAGCAGGTCGTCAAGGGCGACCTCGTCGTCGTGCTCGAGGCGATGAAGATGGAGCAACCGCTCCAGGCGCACAAGGACGGCGTCATCGGCAACATCAACGCGGACGCCGGAACGACGGTCTCCGCGGGACATCAGCTGCTCACCATCAGCTGACCTCCACCGTCCGGTCTCGTCGCGTTGTTCGCCGAGACCCCCGGTGAACGCCGAAACCCCGTGGTGCAGATGTCTGCCACACGGGGTTTCGGCGTCAGGCGGGGGTCTCGGCGATCCGTCGCGCTGCAGAACTCAGGAGATGTTGACGAGGTGCATCGCCCTGCTCGCATCGGTGATACTGCTCGACAGCGAGGGGTACGCGGCGAACACCCGCGAGACCTGGTCGACCGTGAGACGACGTTCGACGGCCACGGCGATCGGGTAGATCAGTTCCGACGCCTTCGGGGCCACGATCACGCCACCGATCACCGTGCCGGAACCCTTGCGGGCGATGATCTTGACGAAGCCGTCCTTGATGCCCATCATCTTGGCGCGGGGGTTGGCGGCGAGGGGAAGCTTGTAGACGAGACCGTCGGTCACCCCGTCCTCGGCGTCCTTCTGCGAGAAACCCACGGTCGCGATCTCGGGTGCCGTGAAGATGTTCGAGGTGATCTTGATCAGTTCGAGCGGGATCACGATGTCGCCGAGTGCGTGGAACACCGCCGTGCGTCCCTGCATGGAGGCGACGGAGGCCAGCGGGAAGAAGTTCGTGCAGTCGCCGACCGCGTAGATGTTGGGCACCGAGGTGCGGGCGACGCGGTTCACGCGCACATGACCTGAATCATCGAGCTCGACGCCCGCCTCCTCCAGACCGATGCCCGCGGTGTTGGGGATGGAGCCGACGGCCATCAAGCAGTGGCTCCCGTCGACCGTGCGGCCGTCGGACAGCGTCACGGTCACCCCGTCGTCCGTGACCTCGACCCGGTCGGCGCGGGACTTCGAGAGCACCTGCATCCCGCCGCGCTTGAACACCTTCTCCAGAACGCGTGCGGCGTCCTGGTCCTCCCCCGGAAGCACCTGCTCACGGCTGGAGATGAGCGTGACCTTCGCACCGAGGTTCATGTAGGCCGAGGCGAACTCCGCTCCGGTCACCCCCGACCCGACCACGATGAGGTGCTCGGGCAGCGCCTTCATGTCGTAGAGCTGGGTCCATGTGAGGATGCGCTTGCCGTCGGGTTTGGCGGAGTCGAGCTCACGCGGCGATGCCCCCACGGCCACGACGATCGTGTCGGCCTCGACCCGGTCGAAGTCGGTGCCGCCCTGACCGGTCGACACGACGATCGCCGTCGGCCCCTCGAGTCGTCCGTGCCCGGAGAGGATGCGCACCCCGGCCTCGAGGAGCGTGGCACGCATGTCCTCCGACTGCTGACCGGCGAGGGCCAGGAGACGCTTGTTGACGGCCGCGAGATTGATCGCGATCTCGGGCTTGAGGGGCTTGCCGTTCTCGCCCTTGGCGTAGAAGTTGACTCCGAGGTCGCTCGCCTCGGAGATGGCGACGGCGGCATCCGCGGTCGCGATCAGGCTCTTGGAGGGCACCACGTCGGTGAGGACGGCCGATCCGCCGACCCCCACCCGCTCGACCAGGGTGACCTCGGCCCCGAGCTGAGCGGCCGCGAGGGCCGCCTCGTAACCGCCGGGACCGCCGCCGAGGACGGCGACGCGCTGAGTGCGCTCGAAAGTGGTGGAAGACATGGAATCCATTCTTCCCCAATCCTGGCCCCCGAGCCTGCACCTTCCTAGAGTGGATCCATGCCCGAAACGCACAGCAACCCCCTCGACGACCCGACCGCGAACCCCTTCGAGGTCGCCTCGCAGGCCGCCGCCGACATCGCGCGACTGTCCGGTGTCGAGAACCATGACATCGCCCTCACCCTCGGCAGCGGCTGGGGCAAGGCCGCCGACATCATCGGCGAGACGGTCGCCACGATCCCCGCCACCGAGGTCACCGGCTTCTCGAAGCCCGCACTGGAGGGCCACGTCGGCACGCTGCGCAGCATCCACACGCCCGGCGGCAAGAACGTCCTCGTGATCGGCGCACGCACGCACTACTACGAAGACCACGGCGTCCGGCGCGTCGTGCACAGCGTCCGCACCGCCGCGGCCACGGGCGCCAAGATCATGGTGCTCACCAACGGCGCCGGTGGCATCCGTGAGACCTGGCGACCCGGTCAGCCGGTGCTCATCAGCGATCACATCAACCTCACCGCCGATTCGCCGCTCGAGGGCGCCACGTTCATCGACCTCACCGACCTGTATTCGAAGCGACTGCGCGACCTCGCGCGCACGATCGATCCGATGCTCGATGAGGGCGTGTACACGCAGTTCCGCGGTCCGCACTACGAGACCCCGGCGGAGGTGCAGATGGCGAAGCACATCGGCGGACACATCGTCGGCATGTCGACCGCGCTCGAAGCGATCGCCGCCCGCGAGGCCGGCATGGAGATCCTCGGGTTCTCGCTCATCACGAACCTGGCCGCGGGCATCCAGCAGACCCCGCTGAGCCACGCCGAGGTGATCGAAGCCGGTCGTGAGGCGGAGCCGGTGATCTCCGCTCTCCTGGCGAGGGTGGTCGAGGCCCTGTGAACGAGGAGAGACTCGCGCAGGCGCGCGCCTGGCTGCGTCAGGACCCGGATCACCAAACACGCGACGAGCTCGCGGGCCTGATCACGCGGGCGTCCGCCGGTGAGGCGGCAGCGGCCGCGGAGCTCGACGACCGGTTCCGCGGACGCCTGGAGTTCGGCACCGCGGGGCTCCGCGGCGAGCTCGGCGCCGGAAGCAACCGGATGAACCGGGTGCTCGTGGCCCAGGCCGCGGCGGGCTTCGCCGCGTATCTGCGGGAGAAGACGCACGGAACCACCCCGACCGTCGTGATCGGCTACGACGGGCGACGCAACTCGCGCGTGTTCGCGACCGACTCGGCGGAGCTGTTCGCCGGCGCGGGTCTGCGAGCGATCCTCCTGCCGCGCCTGCTGCCGACGCCCGTGCTCGCCTTCGCCGTGCGGCACTTCGGCGCCGACGCCGGTGTGATGGTGACCGCGAGCCACAACCCGCCCAACGACAACGGCTACAAGGTCTATCTCGGCGGCGCCGACCAGGGTTCGCAGATCGTCGCCCCGGCGGATGCCGAGATCGCCGCGCACATCCAGCGCACGGCCGATGCCGGCTCGATCGCCGCGCTGCCGCGCTCGACGGACTACGAGACCGCCGGCGAGGACGTCGTCGACGCGTATGTCACGGCCACCGCCGCCGTGGCCCCCGCACCCGCCGGTGCCACCGGAATGCGATGGGTCTACACCGCGATGCACGGAGTGGGGTGGGAGACGGTGTCGCGCATCGTGCGCGAGGCGGGCTACCCGCAGCCTTTCGTCGTGGATGAGCAGCTCACGCCCGACGCCACCTTCCGCACGGTCTCCTTCCCGAACCCGGAGGAGCCGGGAGCGATGGATCTCGCCTTCGCGCGGGCTCGGCGGGTGAAGGCGGACTTCATCCTGGCCAACGACCCCGACGCCGATCGCCTGGCCGTCGCGGTTCCGGACGAGACGGCCGCGGACGGCTGGCGTCGACTCACCGGCAACGAGGTCGGGCTCCTGCTCGGGGCACGTGCCGCCCGCGCAGCCGCCGGCACACCGGGTGCCTCCCTGGCATGCTCCCTCGTCTCCTCCCCCGGTCTCGGCGCCGTCGCCGCTCACCACGGACTCGACTTCCACGAGACGCTCACCGGTTTCAAGTGGATCTCACGCGCCCCGGGGATCGTCTTCGGCTTCGAGGAGGCCCTGGGCTACCTCGTGAACCCGGAGACGGTTCGCGACAAGGACGGAGTGTCGGCAGCCGTCGCGATCCTCGGGCTCGCCGCCGAGGCCCGTGACCGCGGAGCGACGCTGGTCGACCTGCTCGCCGAGTTCGGCGAGACCTACGGGCACTTCGCCAGCGGACAGGTGTCGGTGCGCGTCGAGGACCTCGCGGTCATCGGCAACGTCATGCTCGCCCTGCGCACGCTGCCGCCGACGCAGATCGCCGGACGTTCGATCACCTCGGCCGAGGACCTGATGCACGCCGCGCCGGGCGCACCCTCCGGGGATGTGCTGCGGTACCGCCTCGGCGACGGCTCGCGCGTGATCGTGCGCCCGAGCGGCACCGAACCCAAGCTCAAGGTCTACATCGACGCCCGGGCCGACTCCCCCGAAGCCGCCGCTGCGGCCGTCGTGGAGCTCGAGGCCGGAGTGCGGACCCTGCTCGACGAGCGCACCTGACATGCCGGTCCGACGCGTCATCGTCAGCGCCCACAACGGCGTGCACGCCCGACCAGTGGCGGAGCTGGTGCGCCTCGCGCAGTCGCACGGCACCCCCGTGACCCTGCGGACGGAGGACGGCACCACCGTCGACCTGAGCAGCGTGCTGGCCGTCATGGACCTCGGCATCTCGTCCGGGGATGCCGTGGTGCTCGAGACGACGGCCTCCGACACCGCGGAGGCCGTCCTCGATCAGCTCGCCGAGGTGCTCGCCCCGCGGGGGTGACGGCGGGTCAGCCGTCGATCACGGCGACGAGCTCATCGAGGAACGCCTCGAACGTCGACCCCCGACGGACGATCCGCTGCACGCTCTCGCGTTCGCTGAACACCTCGACCAGCTGCTCGAACACCGTCTGGAACGCCGCACGGTCGCTCTCGCTGAACGCGGCGAGCGCGACGACCTGCACCCGGCCGTCCCCCCAGGCGGCCGAGCCGTCCGCCACCCCGATCGCGATGGCCGTGCGGGTCGCGGTCATCTGCAGCGCGTGCGGGACGGCGAGCGCATCGGTGAACGCGGTCGATGACATCCGCTCGCGCACGATCGTGTTCTCGATGTAGTCCTCACCGATGAGCCCTGCCTGCACCAGCAACCCCCCGAGGCGGCGGATGATCGCCTCTTCCCCCTCGTCCGGCAGCGGGAACACGTAGGCGTCCGCCAGGAAGTAGCGGGCGAGCTCTCCGCGGAGGCGGGTGAGCCGTCGGGCGCGGCGCACGCGGGCGGCGGCCTGCTGGATCCGGTCGACGTCGGCATCGGTGAGGAACGGCTGGATCCGGACGAAACGGTCGCCCGCCTGACCCGGCTCGATCGTGCTGAGCACGAGGTCGGTGTCGAAGGACGCCCAATCGGGGTCGACGTTGGTCACGACGGTGGTGACCTCGATCGCCGACCCCAGCGAGCGGTCGACACTCGAGCGGAGCAGCTCGTGCAGCTCGTGGTACCCGGGGCAGACGATCGTGGCCGTGAGGATCGACTCGGCCTTGCGGCTGCGTTCCAGCCTCCCGCCCACGTGCATCGCGATGTACGCGATCTCGTCGTCGTGGATGGGCGTCCCGACGCGGTCGCGGAGGCCGCTCGCGATCGACACCGCCACTTCGAAGATCATCGGATAGGTGGTCTTGAGCGAGCGGGTGAGCGGGTTGCGCGTCAACGCGCTCTCCTCCGCTCGTCGCAACAGGTTCTGCACGTGCAGCGCGAGCCGGAGCACGAACGTCTCGTCGACGAGGTCCACCTGGAAGTCCTCGGCGGCTCTGCTGATCTCCGCACGGACGGCGGCCTCGACCGCGGGGTCCACCCCGCTGCGTGCCACCTCGCGGGTCGCGTCCTCCCCCGGCGCGACGATGCGGGTCAGGACGAGGGAGGCGAGGTGACCGCTGTCGCCCTCACCGAGCACGACCGAGAAGTGCTCGGACGCCAGCCGGGCGATGACCGCACCCACCCGGGGGATCTCCTCCCGCGCACCGGTCGGTGAGGAGTCGAGCGCGTGTCCGGCGGCGACACGCTCCGCCGCGATGGCGATGTGGAGGAGGACGTCGGCGATCGCGAGCTCGTTCACGTAGTAGCCGAGCTCGCCCAGCTCCCGGACCAGCGCGGACTTGAAGGGACCCACAGCGCTGGCGGCGACCGCGGACCCCGAGAGCGCACGACGGAAGGTCTCGGGGTGGAAGGAGGCGTCGTCCATCTCGTCGTGGGCGAGTCGGCTGAGAAGACGTCGTTGCGCGGCCTCGTCGCCGCGGAGTCGCACATTCTCCCGGTCGCGCTCGAGCACGAGCTCGGTGCCGTCGAGCAGACCCCGCACGCGGACCAGGTCCGCTTCGAGGGTGGCCTCGCTGACGTGGAGTTCGTCTGCGGTGTCGAATACGTCGATCCCCGCCGGCACATCCAGAAGCCGCCGCACGAGCGTGTGCAGACGGTCACGGGGTGCGGATTCCCCGGCCTGTCGCCTCCGGAGCGCTCCACGAGCCCCGGGTCCCGCGCGGTAGCCCGCCGGAGAGGACTCGATCACGTCGGCACCGGGCGACCGCGCGTTCAGAGCAGCGACGTAGGAGCGGATGCTGCGCGGGGTGACTCCGAGCAGATCGGCGAGGCTGCCCGCCGTCGCCCAGCCCTCTTGTCGCAGCAGCACGGCGAGGAGCTGGTCCTGACGCTGGCGCGACATGAGCCTTCCCTTCCCGCGTGCTGACCGCACTGTCTCGACGTGGTCTCCATGATGTCAGCTTGCCGACGCGCTCGGGCGGAAGGCGCTGTTCCGCGGGGGCGGAAAGGAACGTGTTGGCGCAGGATCCTTCCGGTTCACAGACTGTTCTCAGGAAGGTGGGAATCGATGAGGATCCTCGTGGTGTGCGGCGCCGGCGCGTCGAGCACGTTCGTCGCACAGCGGCTCCGGAGTGCGGCGGCGACGGCCGGACTCGGCTGGGAGGCGACGGCGGGGATGGAGAGCTCCGTGTCGGACTCCGATGTCGACCTCGTCCTCGTCGGCCCTCACCTGGGCGACCGGCTGGAAGCGATCCGCGCCCGTGCGCACGCGCCCGTCGCGGTGCTCCCCGGGGACGTCTTCACGGACCGGGACGGCTCCCGCACTCTCGTCTACGCCCGATCGATCCTCGCCGCCGCCGGCGACACCCCGAAAGGAACATCATGACCGCCACCCGCACCGTCCGGATCGGCTCCTCCCACGGATTGCACGCCCGCCCGGCGAAACTCTTCGCGCAGGCGGCGAAGGACTCCGGCGTCGCCGTGACGATCGCCAAGGATTCGGGCAAGCCGGTCAATGCGGCGAGCATCCTCGGTGTCATCGCCCTGGCGGTCGAGTACGGCGACTACGTGACGCTCACCGCCGAGGGCGACGGCGCCGAGGGCGTGCTCGACACCCTCACCGAGCTCCTCACCACAGACCATGATCAGGAGGCCGCCGGATGAGCGAGCTGCGGGGTGTGGGGATCGGTCTCGGGGTCGCACAGGGACCGGTCATCCGCATGTCCGAAGCGATGCCCGCTCCGGAGAACACGCCGAGCACCGCCGGAGCAGACGCCGAGCGCACCCGTGTGCACGAAGCCGTCGCGACCGTCGCCCGGGAGTTGAACGAGCGCGGCCGGACCGCAGGAGGCTCCGCGCAGGAGGTGCTCGAGGCCCAGGCGATGATCGCCGAAGATCCGACACTCCAGGACGAAGTCGACACCCGCATTGATGCCGGCGCGACCGCCGAGTGGGCCGTGCACGACGCCTTCGCCGGCTTCCGCGCGACGCTCGAGGCCGTCGGCGGCTACCTCGGCGAGCGCGCCGCCGATCTCGATGACATCGCTCAGCGTGTGCTCGCGCACCTCCGCGGCGTCGAGGCGCCCGGTGTCCCGAACCCCGGGCACCCGTTCGTCCTGGTCGCACGCGATCTCGCCCCGGCCGACACCGCCCTGCTCGACCTGGATCAGGTGCTCGCACTGATCACGACCGACGGCGGGCCCACCTCGCACACCGCGATCCTCGCCCGGGAGAAGGGCATCGTCGCGATCGTGGGCGTCGCGGACGGTGCGCAGCTGGTGACGGGTGAGACGGTGATCGTGGACGCGGCCGCGGGCGTCGTGACCCGCGAGCCCACCGACGAGCAGAAGAGCCGCGCCACGGAGCGCGCGGCCGCCCGTCGTGCAGCCGACGCCGCTCCGCTGACTCCCGGCGTCCTCGCCGACGGCACGCCTGTCGCGCTGCTCGCGAATCTGGGGAAGCCCGCAGACGCCGCGGATGCGGTCGCTCGGGGGGCCGAGGGCGTCGGGCTCTTCCGCACCGAGTTCCTGTTCCTCTCCTCGGCTCAGGCGCCGACGGTCGCCCAGCAGCGCGAGTCCTACCGCGAACTGCTGGCCGCGTTCCCCGGCAAGAAGGTCGTGGTGCGGATGCTGGACGCCGGCGCGGACAAGCCCCTCGCCTTCCTCAACGACGCCCACGAGGAGAATCCTGCGCTGGGGCTCCGGGGCCTTCGTGCCCTGCGAGCGAGCGAGGACATCCTCCGCGAGCAGCTGACGGCCCTCGCCGAGGCGGACGCCGAGACCGAGGCCGACCTCTGGGTGATGGCCCCCATGGTCGCCACCGTCGAGGAGACCCGGTACTTCACGGATCTCGCCCGCGAGTACGGACTCACGACGGCCGGCGTCATGGTCGAGATCCCGGCGAGTGCTCTGCTCGCCGACCGCGTGCTGGCGCACGCCGATTTCGCCTCGATCGGCACCAACGATCTGACCCAGTACACGATGGCGGCGGACCGCATGCTCGGCTCCGTCGCCGGCTTCCAAGACCCCTGGCATCCTGCCGTCCTGCGCCTCGTGCGCGAGGTCGGCGAGGCGGGAGCGCGTCTCGGGAAGCCCGTCGGCATCTGCGGCGAAGCGGCGGCGGACCCTCTGCTGGCGGTCGTGCTCGTCGGGCTCGGCGCCACGAGCCTCTCGATGGCCCCGTCCGCGCTGGCCGACGTGCGACACGCACTCTCCGAACACACCCCGTCCGAGGCGCGGAGCCTCGCCGAAGCCGCCCTGGCCGCTGACGATGCCTCCTCCGCCCGAACCGCCGTGGCGACGCTCGCCGCGGAAATCACCCTCCACAAGAAAGAGACGACATCATGACGACGACGTCACCTGCCGCCACGAGAACCGGCGGCGTCCGCGTAGGAGTGCAACGCTTCGGCACGTTCCTCTCGGGCATGATCATGCCCAACATCGCGGCCTTCATCGCCTGGGGCTTCATCACGATGCTCTTCATCGCGGTCGGATGGCTGGGCTGGTGGCACCCGGTCTCCGATCTGCTCGGCGGCTTCGGCAACGCCGACGTCATCGGCTGGCAGGGAGCCATGACGGCTCTCGCCCAGGATGAGAACGGCGCCACGTTCCCGCAGTACGTCGGCCTCGTCGGGCCGATGGTCACCTACCTGCTTCCGCTGCTCATCGCCAACACCGGCGGTCGCATGATCTACGGCGAGCGCGGCGGCGTGGTCGCCGTGATCGCGACGATGGGCGTGATCGTCGGCACGAACATCCCGATGTTCCTCGGCGCGATGATCATGGGCCCGCTTGCCGCGTGGATCACGAAGCAGATGGACCGGCTGTGGGACGGCAAGATCCGTCCGGGCTTCGAGATGCTGGTGAACAACTTCTCCGCTGGCATCCTCGGCATGCTGCTCGCCATCGTCGGCTTCTTCGTGTTCGGGCCGGTGATGCTCGCGGTGAGCACCTTCCTCGGCACGATCGTGGACTGGCTGGTGAACTACCAGCTGCTGCCACTGCTCTCGGTCATCGTCGAACCGGCCAAGGTGCTGTTCCTCAACAACGCCATCAACCACGGCGTGTTCACCCCCCTGGGCCTGCAGCAGGTCGAGGAGGCCGGCAAGTCGATCCTGTTCCTCATCGAGGCGAACCCCGGCCCCGGCATCGGTCTGCTGCTCGCATTCAGCTTTTTCGGCGTCGGCGCCGCGAAGGCGTCGGCACCGGGCGCGGCGATCATCCAGTTCTTCGGCGGCATCCACGAGATCTACTTCCCGTACGCGCTGAGCAAGCCGATCACGATCCTCGCGCTCATCGCGGGTGGAGCCACCGGCGTCACGACGAACATGGTGCTGAACGGCGGACTCGCCTTCCCTGCGGCTCCGGGCAGCATCATCGCCGTCACGGCCGCGGCGGTCGCACCGGCCGCGGGCGGAGTCGGCAACCTGCTCGTCGTGTATCTGTCGGTCGTGCTGGCTGCGGTCGTCACCTTCCTGCTGACGGCGGTGTTCTTGCGGGCCTCCCACAAGCGCGACCTCGAAGCCGAGGGCGATTCCTTCGGTGCCGCGATCGCGCAGACCGAGGCGAACAAGGGCAAGTCGTCCGCCGCGATGGACGCGCTGCGCACGTCGACGGCGACCACGGCCTCCGCGGCCGCCCCGAGCACCACCGCGGTCGCGACCACTCCGATCGAGCGCATCGTCTTCGCCTGCGACGCCGGTATGGGCTCCTCCGCCATGGGCGCGAGCGTCTTGCGGAACAAGCTCAAGAAGGCGGGCATCGAGGACATCACGGTCACCAACCAGGCGATCGCCAACCTCGACGGCACGGCCGACGTGGTGATCACCCAGCAGCAGCTCACCGAGCGCGCCACGGCCAAGTCGCCGGACTCGGTCCACGTGTCGGTCGACAACTTCATGAACTCGCCCAAGTACGACGAGGTCGTGGACATGGTGCGCGAGCAGCGAAAGGAAGCAGAATGAGCGTTCTCACCCCCGAACAGGTGCGCATCCATCCCGGAAGCGCGACCAGGGACGAGGCCCTGCAGGAGGCGACGGACATCCTCGTGGCCGCCGGAGCCGTCACCCCGGCCTATGTCGACGCGATGCGACAGCGCGAGGAGACGGTCTCGACCTTCATGGGCAACGGACTGGCGATCCCGCACGGCACCAACGACGCGAAGGACGCGATCCTCGCCTCCGCGCTGTCGGTCGTCCGCTACGACGGCGGGGTCGACTGGTCAGGCGATCCCACGACATTCGTGATCGGCATCGCCGGCGTCGGCGACGAGCATCTGGAGATCCTCTCGCGCATCGCGATCCTGTTCTCCGAGGAGGATGACGTGGCTCGGCTCTCCGCCGCTCAGACACCGGAGGCGCTCTACGCCCTCCTCTCGGAGGTGAACGAGGGATGAAGGCGGTCCACTTCGGGGCCGGCAACATCGGTCGCGGTTTCGTCGGTCTGCTGCTGCGCCAGGGAGGCTACGAGGTCGTGTTCTCCGATGTCGCCGATGCCCTGGTCGACGCGATCAATGCGACCGCCGAGTACACCGTGCACGAGGCCGGCCCCGGAGGGACCGATCACGTCGTCACCGGCTTCCGCGCCGTCAACAGCCGCACCGATCCGGCCGCCGTGGCGGAGGAGGTCGCCTCGGCGGATGTCGTGACGACCGCAGTGGGGCCGACCGTGCTGCGGTTCGTGGCACCGTCGATCGTGGCGGGGTTGGCTCTCCGCTCCCCCGATGCCGCGCCGCTGCAGGTCATGGCCTGCGAGAACGCGATCGGGGCCACCGACCTGCTGCGCCGCGAGGTCGTGGCCGCGGCCGGGGCTGATGCCGACCTGCTGCTCGCGAGCGCCGTCTTCGCGAACACCGCGGTCGACCGCATCGTCCCGGCACAGCCGGCGGACGGCGGCGTCGACGTCACGGTGGAGCCGTACTACGAGTGGGCCATCGAGGCCGGCCCGTTCGGCGGCGCGCTGCCGAACATCCCCGGTGCCCACTTCGTCGACGACCTGGCGCCGTACATCGAGCGCAAGCTCTTCACCGTGAACACGGGGCACGCCGCCACCGCATACTTCGGCGCACGCGCGGGTATCGAGCGCATCTCGGATGCCCTGGCCGACCCGGCGATCGCCTCGAGCGTCTCGGCCGCGCTGGAGGAGACCTCGGCAGTCCTGGTGGCCGAACACGGGCTCGACCCCGCTGACCTGGCCGCCTATCGGGCCACCATCCTGGACCGCTTCCGCAATCCCGCGCTCGTCGACACCGTGCAGCGCGTCGGCCGTCAGCCGTTGCGCAAGATCTCGCGACACGAGCGCTTCATCGGACCCGCCGCGATGGCTGCGGAACGCGACCTGCCGACGGATGCGCTCGTCGCCGCCGTCGCCGCCGCGCTCGAGTTCGATGACCCCGCCGATGAGCAGTCGGTCGAACTGCAGGCGCTGCTGCGCACCGAGGACGCCACGGCGTTCACGACACGCACGACGGGACTCGATCCCGAGCACCCGCTGTTCTCTCGCGTGCGCGACGCCGTGGCGGACCGGCAGCAGCACCTCCGGCCCGACTGATCCACGGATCTCGACGCCCCCGCCCACCGGATACGATCGGTGGACGGGGGCGTTTTTTCGAGCACAGCGACGTGCGGGGAGCATCATGAACAGATATGCCGTCATCGGGGCGGGACCATCGGGGTTGGCCGCGGCGCGTGCGCTCCACCGGCGCGGTATCGGGGTCGACGGGTACGAGGCGTCCCACGGCGTCGGCGGGCTGTGGGACATCACGAACCCGCGCAGCACGATGTATGAGTCGGCGCACCTCATCTCCTCCCGCACCACGACCGAGTTCTCGGAGTTCCCGATGCGCACCCGGGTCGACTACCCCGGCCACCGCGTGCTGAAGGAGTACTTCCAGGAGTACGCCGATCGCTTCGGGCTGACCGACCTGTTCCGGTTCGAGACCACGGTCACGCGGCTCGAACCGCGCGACGGCGGGTGGGACCTCACGAGCAGCGGCCCCGACGGCGAGGAGACCCGTTGGTATGCCGGGGTCGTGCTGGCGAACGGCACCCTCGCGGAACCGAACGTGCCCTCTTTCCGCGGCGAGTTCACCGGCGAGCTGCTGCACACCAGCGCGTACAAATCCCCGGAGATGCTCCGGGGCAAGCGGGTACTGCTCATCGGCGCGGGCAACTCCGGCTGCGACATCGCGGTGGACGCCGTGCATCATGCCGACTCGATCGATATGAGTGTCCGCCGCGGGTACTACTTCGTGCCGCGCTACCTGTTCGGCAAGCCGAGCGACACCCTCAACCAGGGGCGCCCCCTGCCGGCGCGGATCAAGCAGGCTGTCGACAGCCGCGTGCTGCGTGCGTTCACGGGAGACCCCGTGCGGTTCGGATTCCCCCGTCCCGACTACCGCATCTACGAATCTCACCCGATCGTGAACACCCTCATCCTCAACCACCTCGGGCAGGGCGATCTGCGCATCCGTGCGGACATCGATCGTTTCGACGGGAAGACCGTGCACTTCCGCGACGGGGGTTCGGACGAGTACGATCTCGTGCTGCTGGCGACCGGCTACACCCTGGACTATCCGTTCGTGGATCGCGAACACCTCCACTGGCGCGGCGCGTCGCCTCGGTTGTTCCTCAACGTCTTCCCCGCTTCCTTCAACGGGTTGTACGTGATGGGCATGATCGAGGCCTCCGGGATCGGCTGGCAGGGCCGGTACGAACAGGCCGATCTGCTCGCGACCTACCTCGACGCCGCAGAGCACGACCCGGCGCGGGCCGCACGCTTCCGCGACCGCGTGACCGGTACGGCGTGGCCGGACACCTCCGGCGGCTATCACTACCTCGGCCTCGACCGGATGGCGTACTACGTCAACAAGGACGCCTATCGCAGCGCGGTGCGACGCGAGAAGAGCGCACTGGAGGCCTCGGCATGAACATCGACGACGTCGTCCTGTCGTTCACGCCCGGCACGCTGACGATCCTGAACGTGGTGTTGGGGCTGATCATGTTCGGCATCGCTCTCGACACCTCGCCACGCGACTTCCGTGTGGTGGCGAAGCACCCGAAGCCGTTCGTGATCGCGATCCTCGCGCAGCTGCTCCTGCTGCCCGTCGCGACGTTCCTGCTGACCCTCGTGCTGCCCATCCCCCCGTCGATGGCGTTGGGGATGATCCTGGTCGCGTGCTGCCCGCCCGGCAACATCTCGCAGGTGCTGACACATCGTGCCGGCGGCAACGTCGCGCTCTCGGTCTCGCTCACCGCGGTCGGGAACCTCATCTACATCTTCGCGATGCCGCTCAGCATCACGTTCTGGGCTTCCCTGCATCCCACCGCCAGCGCCCTGTTGCGCGATGTCTCGCTCGACCCCTGGCGGATGCTGCTGGAGATCTTCCTCATCATCGGTCTCCCCTTCGCGGTGGGACTGCTCCTCCGCGCGAAAGTGCCGGGGATGAGCGCACGGGTGCAGCCGTTCGTGAAGTGGTTCAGCCTGATCGCCCTGCTCGGGTTCATCGTGGCGGCGCTCATCGGCAACTGGGCGGTCTTCGTGCAGGTCCTGGGTGTCATCCTGCTGGTCGTCGCCGTCCACGACGCCGTCGCGCTCGCTCTCGGCTACGGCACCGCCGTCGTGGCCGGCCTCGGTACCCGTGAGCGCAAGGCGATGACGTTCGAGGTCGGCATCCGCAACGCCGGCCTCGGTCTGGGCCTGGTGTTCCTGTTCTTCGACGGGCTCGGAGGCATGGCCGTCGTCGCGGGCTGGTGGGGCATCTGGGACATCATCGCGGGTCTCGTGCTCGCCGGGCTCTGGGCCCGCCACACGCGACGCCGCACGGGGACCGCGACCGGAGACAGCAGCGGCCGCGCACCCATCGAGGCCGCCTGATGTCGCGGGTGCTCATCACCGGCGGCGGAGGCTTCCTCGGGTCGCACGTCGCCGAGGCCCTCGCCGCGCGCGACGATGTCGAACTCGTCGTCACCGCGGACCTGCGCCCGGGCACGCCGCGCGACGGCATCATCGACGAGACACTGGATGTGACCGATCCCGCCGCCATCGCGCCGATGCTCCGGAAGCATCGGATCGACACCGTCGTGCATCTGGCGGCGATCGTCAATCCGGGTCGCGACGTCGCCCTCGAGTACCGCGTCGACGTGACCGGCTCGGCGAACGTCCTCGCCGCCTGCGTGGAGGCCGACGTCCGCCGCATCGTCGTCTCCAGCTCCGGCGCCGCCTACGGCTATCACGCCGACAACCCGGACTGGATCGAGGAGGACCAGCCGCTGCGGGGCAACGACGCCTTCCCGTACGCACGGCACAAGCGGCTGGTGGAGGAGATGCTCGCCGAGTACCGTACGGCCCACCCGGAGCTCGAGCAGGTGGTCTTCCGCATCGGCACGATCCTCGGTCCGTCCGTGCGGAATCAGATCACCGCGCTCTGGGACGGAAGGCGGATCCTTCGCATCGCCGGTTCGGATTCCCCGTTCGTCTTCGTCTGGGTGGACGACGTCGCCGCAGCGATGGTCCGTGCGGCGACGGACGGCCCGCCCGGGATCTTCAACGTCGCCGGGGACGGACGCATGACCGTGCCGGAGATCGCGGCTCGACTGCACAAGCCCGAGCTCGTGGTCCCCGCGGGGGTGCTGGCCGCAGGTCTCCGGATCGGGCGGACGCTCCGCCTCACGGAGCACGGACCGGAGAAGCTGCCTTTCCTCCGCTATCGGCCGGTGCTGGCGAACGGACGTCTGAAGAGCGAGTTCGGATACACACCGCGACGCACGACCGCTGAGGCTTTCGAGGAGTACCTCCGCACGCACCCTGCCGTCGCCGGCGAGGGCCGCGCCGCGGAGTAACGTTGACGCGTGGAGAAGACTCGTGGCCGTCGCATCCTGAAGCGCATTCTGTGGAGCCTGGCGATCGTGGTGGTGCTCGCCGTCGGCGGCGTCGTCGCGTGGAGCCAGATCGGTGTCATGGCCGCGGAGCCCGATCCGCTCGCGACGGTGCAGGAGAACCCGCAGATCACGGTGACGGATGCCGATCAGGGCATCGTGCTCGAGCCGGTCGACGGCGAGTCCGACGTCGGGCTGGTCTTCATCCCCGGGGCCAAGGTCGACCCCTGGGCCTATGCTGCCATCCTCCAGGGCCTCGCGGAAGACGGTGTCACGGTCGTGATCACCCGCCCCTGGCTGAATCTGGCCTTCTTCGACCCTCGGGGCCTCGATGCCTTCACGTCCGCCGCTCCGGAAGTCGGTGTGTGGGCCGTCGGAGGACACTCGCTCGGTGGTGTGCGCGCCTGCCAGCTCGCCCCGGACGCCGATGCGCTGGTGCTGTTCGGTTCCTACTGCGCCAACGACCTGTCGCAGAGCGGGCTCCCGGTCCTGAGCATCTCGGGCAGTGAGGACGGCCTCTCGACGGCGGACAAGATCGCCGATGCACGCGATGAGCTCCCTGCGGATGCCGAGATGGTCGAGATCGACGGCGCCTCTCATGCCTCGTTCGGCGACTACGGGCCGCAGGACGGCGACGGCACCCCGACGATCTCCTCCGAGGAGATGCATGCGGAGGTCACGCGCCTGGTCGACGACTTCCTCGCACCGCTCGCCCCCTGAGCGTCAGCCGATGCGCGAGATCAACGCGTCCAGTCCCATTCCGTAGTCGATGCGCACGACGGGAAGGGCGAGCTTGTCGGTGCCGATCCGGACGGTGCCGGGCTCGATGGTCCGCGCCAACTCGTAGCCGGCCTTCAGGACACCTTCTTTCGAGGTGTCGTTGTAGTGACCGAACGGATACGCGATGACCTCCCGAACCCCGAGCGTGTCCCCCGAGACGTTCAGGTCTGCCGCGATCTGATCCGCGGTCCAGTTCACCATCAGTCCGTCGCCGTCAGCCCCTGCCTGGTGCATGTCGTGCGTGTGTGAGCGCCGCAGCACGTACATCGACGGCGGCGGGTCGGAACGGTACGCGGTGACCATGAAGGAGGTCGCAAGGAGCTCGTGCTTCGTGACGACGGGTGCCGCGAGGTCGAACCACGTCTGATCTGCATCATCGTCGGTGATGATCACGCTCCGCGCCGGAAGCGAGAGCCGACCGTCGATGAACGCACTGAGTTCGTCCCAGGTCGGAAGGTAGAAACCAGTGGTGGCGATGTGGTTCATATGCGCGTCGAAATCACCGATGTAGGCGTAGTTGCCTCGCAGCCATCCTGACTCGCCCTCGGGGTTCGCCGTGAACTGGTGGTACATCAGGATCGGTACCTGAACTCCCTCCGCAGCGTTCTCCTCGGCAGTCCTCCACGCGGCGAAGAGTTCTATCTGCTGCTCATCGCACAGGACGGGGTCCGCGCCGTTCACCCGAGCCGCGACCGTGAGCGCCGCCGCATCCGCCGGGGTTCCATACCAACCGGCGAAGACACGGCCGTCGAGGGCCGGGATCGGAAGCGCCTGGTACAGGCCGCCCTGCCACTGCAGTTGGGGATCGGCCGGCGCGCCCTCGCCGGTGAACGTCACCGCGCAGGCGAGCGGATCGTCGGTGTCCGCCAGCAGCTGCTCCGCCGGCGTCAGCGGCGGAACCGTCACCGACGCGCGAGGGGTGGGGGTGGGCGTCGCCGCCTCCGCCGGAGCGCGGCTCATCCACAGATACGCTGCGAGCCCGCCTCCGCTCGCGACGAGTGCGGCTGCGGCTGCGGCTGCGGCTGCGATGATGATCGCAGCGATCCGCCAGCGTCGCCTCCCCCCGGAAGCCACGATCAGATGTCGAAGCCCTCGGCGATCAACTCGACGAGCTCTTCCCGCTCCTCGACCGGGAGGAAGGCGGCTGCGGCGGCGTTGAACTGGAACGTCTCGAGGTCGTCGAGGTCGTACTCGAAAGTCTCGACGAGCAGCGCGAGCTCGCGCGTGAGCGACGTGGCGCTCATGGTGCGGTTGTCGACGTTCACGGTCACGGAGAACCCGAGCTGGTACAGCAGGTCGAACGGGTGATCCGCCAGCGTGTTGCCCCAGGCCGCGATCGCCCCGGTCTGCAGGTTCGAGGACGGCGACAGTTCGAGCGGGATCTCGCGGTCGCGGACCCACCGGGCGAGGTCGCCGAACTGCACCTGCACCTCATCGCCTTCCTGCGTCACCACCTGGAGATCCTCGGCGATGCGGACGCCGTGGCCCAGTCGCAGCGCACGCCCGTCCAGCAGAGCCGAACGGATCGACGCGAGCCCCGCGGCCTCTCCCGCATGTACGGTCACTGGGAAGAACTTGCCGGCGAGATAGTCGAACGCGGCGCGATGATTCGACGGCGGGAAGCCGTCCTCCGGCCCCGCGATGTCGAACCCGACGGCGCCGCGACCGCGGAAGTCGACCGCCAGCTCGGCGATCTCCCTCGCCCGATCGGTGTGGCGCATGGCCGTGATCAACTGGCCGACGCGGATGCTCCGACCATCGCGGTCGGCGGCGTCCTCGCCCTCTTCGATGCCCTGCTGCACCGCTTCGACGGTCTGTTCGAGCGTGAGTCCACGGGCCTGGTGCTGCTCCGGAGCCCAGCGCACCTCGCCGTAGACCACACCATCGGCCGCGAGATCCTGGACGAACTCGCGCGCGACGCGCGTGAGCCCTTCCGGGGTCTGCATGACGGCGGTCGTCAGATCGAAGGTCTTGAGGTACTCCACCAGCGACCCCGAGTCGCTCTGCTTCGCGAACCAGGCACCGAGCGCCGCGGGTTCGGACTTCGGGACCTCGAGGCCGATCGCGTCCGCGAGCTCGATGATCGTCGCGGGGCGCAGGGCACCGTCGAGATGATCGTGCAGCGACACCTTGGGGAGGCTCCGCAGGGAGACGCCCTGCAGCGTGACATCGCCGTTCGCGTCGATCGACATGGTGATCCTCCTCCGTCGCGGATGTGCTCAGTTCAGGCTAGCGGTCCGCGGTCATGCCGTGATGCGCTCGCGCACGATGGGACCGGCCTCCGGCACCTCGCCACCGATCGCCCAGGCGCCCTCGAGCGCTTCGATCGCGCGGGGGAAGCGGGCCTCGTCCGCCGCGGACAGCGTGAAGAGCGGCTGCCCGGCGGTGACGCGGTCCCCCGGCTTCGCGTGCAGGTCGATTCCCGCCTCGAAGATCACGGGGTCCTCAGCCCTGGCACGGCCCGCCCCCAGCCGCCAGGCGGCGACCCCGAACGGGAGCGCGTCCAGGCGCGTGAGCACACCGTCTTCCGGGGCGGTGACGACGTGCGTCTCGCGTGCCGTGGGCAGCGGGGCGTCGGGGTCTCCATCCTGCGCGCGGATCATCGCCTTCCAGGTGTCCATCGCGCGCCCGTCGTCGAGGGCGGCCTCCACGTCGGCGTCCGGCTGTCCGGCAAGTGCGAGCATCTCCCTCGCCAGGGCGAGCGTCAGCTCCCGCACATCGGCGGGACCACCGCCGGCGAGGATCTCCACCGACTCGCGGACCTCGTTGGCGTTGCCGATCGCGAGTCCGAGCGGGACGTTCATGTCGGTCAGGAGCGCGGTGGTCGCCACGCCCGAATCGGTGCCGAGCGCGACCATCGTGCGGGCGAGCTCGCGGGCACGATCGATGTCCTGCATGAAGGCGCCGGAGCCGAACTTCACGTCCAGGACCAGCGCGTCCGTTCCCTCCGCGATCTTCTTCGACATGATGCTCGAGGCGATCAGCGGAATGGCTTCGACGGTTCCGGTGACATCGCGGAGCGCGTACAGCTTCTTGTCGGCGGGGGCGAGCCCCGAACCGGCGGCGCAGATGACCGCGCCGACGTCGCCCTGCATCTGGGCGAACATCTCCTCGTTGCTGAGCGCCGCGCGCCAGCCCGGGATCGACTCGAGCTTGTCGAGCGTGCCGCCGGTGTGACCGAGTCCGCGGCCGCTGAGCTGCGGGACGGCGACGCCGAAGGCCGCGACGAGAGGCGCGAGCGGAAGCGTGATCTTGTCCCCGACACCGCCGGTGGAGTGCTTGTCGACGGTCTTCTTGCCGAGGGAGGCGAAGCTCATCCGCTCCCCCGAGGCGATCATCGCGTCGGTGAGCACGCGGATCTCGTCACGCTCCATCCCCCGCTGGAAGACGGCCATCGCGAACGAGGCCATCTGCGCGTCCGAGACGTAGCCGCGCGTGTACGCGTCCACCATCCAGCGCAGCGCGGCCTCGGGGACCGCGCCCCCGTCGCGCTTGGCGCGGATGACATCCACCGCGTCGAAAGGCTCCACCGTCGTCATCGTGCGTCCTCCAGGTCGCGCGGCCCGAACGCGTCGGGCAGCACCTCGTCGATCGTGCGGATGCCGGAGACGGTCTCGAGCAGCATCCCGGGCATCGCGTGCTCGAACAGAAGCTGACGGCAGCGGCCGCACGGCATGATCGTCTGCCCTTCGTTGTTCACGCACACGAAGGCGACGAGCTGGCCGCCACCCGACATGTGCAGGTCTCCGACGAGCGCGCACTCCGCGCACAGCGTCACCCCGTAGGAGGCGTTCTCGACGTTGCACCCGGCCACGATCCGCCCGTCCCCGACGAGAGCGGCCGCCCCCACGCGATAGCGCGAGTACGGCGCGTACGCCTTCGTCATGGCTTCCGTGGCGACCTGGCGCAACTCATCCCAGTCGATGTCGGTCATTGCGATACTTCTCTCTTTCCCGGCAGGGCTAGGACTTGATGTACGGCTTGCCGTCGGCGGCAGGGGCCTTGATCTGTCCGGCGAACCCGGCGACCGCGAGCAGAGTCACGACGTACGGCAGCATGAGCATGAACTCGCCGGGGATCGGCGTCTTCAGGATCGAGAGCAGGTTCTGCAGGTTCGTGGCGAAACCGAACAGCAGTGCCGCGAGCGTGGCACGGATGGGATCCCAACGTCCGAAGATCACGGCAGCGAGGGCAATGAAGCCGAGACCCGCCGTCATCTCCTTGCCGAACTGCGGCACCGAGACGAGTGTGAAGTACGCGCCACCCATGCCGGCGATCGCGCCGGCCAGCAGCACGTTCCAGAAGCGGGTCGGGTTCACCTTGATGCCGACGGTGTCAGCCGCCTGCGGGTGCTCTCCCACGGCGCGGACGCGCAGGCCCCACCGCGTGCGATACAGCCCCCACGCGACGACGGCGACGGTCACGAACATCAGGTATCCGATGAACGTCTGGTTGAACAGCACGGGTCCGATGATCGGGATGTCGCTCAGCAGTGGGATCTCCACCCGGGGGAACCGCACCGGGGTGTTCAGCGCCTCCTCGTTCGGCGCGAGGAGCGCGCCGTAGAGGAATCCGGTGAGACCCGTGACGAGCACGTTCAGCACCACACCGACGATGACCTGCTCGACGAGGTACTTGATGGCGAACGCGGCGAGCACGCTGGCCACCAGGACGCCACCGACCATCGCGCCGATCAGCCCGACGAACGGGTTGCCGGTGATGCTGGAGAGCAACGCGGCGGAGAACGCCCCGAGGAGCAGCTGTCCTTCGATCGCCACGTTGACGACGCCGGCACGTTCGCCGATCACCCCGCCCAACGCACCGAACACGAGCGGCACCGAGAGGGACACCGCTCCGAACAGCAGACTCGTGACGGGGACCAGTCCCCCGGCGGACGCCCAGACGAGGAACGCGAACACGGCGAGCACGCTGTAGGCGATGACCAGCCAGAGGGACGGCGGACGGTAGATCCAGGCTCGGAGGAACGCCCCGACCGTCAGAACCACCAGGATGCCGAACACGACCCAGAAGGTCGATGCCGTGGGCAAGGCGACATCCGGGAGCCCGAGCGCCGCCGAAGGGTCCGAGAGCCGGAACGTGCTGATGCCGTCGCGCGGCACGGTGAGGAACAGCAGGGCCAGCAGCGCGGTGGCGACGGCGAGGACGATCGGCGCCTTGAGGTGCCGCTCCTTGACGGTCTCGAGCTGGACGGCGCCGCCTGCGGACACGGTCTGAGTGAGCGACATCATGCGGCCACCGCCTTCTTCGCAGCCTTGGCTCTCGCCTTGGCGGCCTTCTCCGCATCGGTCTTCGGCAGGAAGAACACCGAGCGCAGCAGCGGCGGCGCAGCGATGAACAGCACCACGAGCGACTGCACGACGAGGACGATGTCGACCGGGATGTCCTGCGCCTGCATCGAGAACGAGCCCGCCTTGAGCGCGCCGAACAGGATGCCGGCCGCGAACGTGCCCCACGCGCGGCTGCGGCCCAGGAGCGCGACCGTGATCGCGTCGAACCCGATGCCGGCGTCGATGGTCTCGGTGACGCCCGTCGTGACCGCCCCCTGGATCTGGTTCATCCCGGCGAGGCCCGCGAGCCCCCCGGCGAACAGCATCGCGTACACGTAGACGCGCTGCACGCTGATACCCGCGGCGCGCGCGGCATGCGGGTTCTCCCCCACGGCGCGCATGCGCATGCCGAGCGAGGAGCGCTCGATGAGCCACCAGACGAAGAGCGTCGCCACGATCACGATCACGAAGCCGAGGTCGAGCAGCGGGAACTGCGGGCCCAGCAGCGTCGGGAACTGCGCGCTCTCGGGCGTCGCCGAGCCGAGCGCCTGGTTCGTGCCCGGCTTCTGCAGCAGCCCCGGCGTGCGGATCATCCACAGCAGCAGGTAGTACGCGATGTAGTTGAGCATGATCGTCAGGATCACCTCGTGCGCACCGGTGCGCGCCTTGATGAGTCCTGCGATCGCACCCCAGAGCGCACCGCCCGCGATACCGGCGATGAGGGTGACCGGGATGTGCAGCCAGATCGGCAGGTCGAGCGAGAACGTGAACAGCGCCGCGACGGCGACACCGATCAGCATCTGACCGCGGGCACCGATGTTGAACAGCCCGACGCGGAACGCCAGAGCGACGCCGAGACCTGCGGCGATGAGCGGGGCGGCGAAGCCGAGGGTGTTCGTCAGCGGCCGGATCTGCGCCGCGAAGTCGGCACCCCTCGCGTTGAAGATCGCCCCGCGGAACAGCGCCTCGTAGCCGTTGTACACGGCGTTCCAGGCGGCGACGAAGGTGTCACCGGGCTGGGCGAAGAAGTAGACGGAGGCCGCCTGCACGTCTTCGTTCGTGACGGCGATGAGGATGCCGCCGACGATGAGCGCCAGCACGATCGCGAGGATCGTCGTCACGGCGTTGCCGCGGAGGATCTCCTTGAGGATGACGTTGCCGCGCGGAGGCGGCGGCACGTCGGACGGGTCGCGCGGAACCGTGCCGGTGCTCGTCGCGAGCTCCTGCGGCGGGATGCCCTTGGTCACATCTCCTGCGCCGGGTGTCGCTCCGCTCACGCGGCCACCTCCCCTTCGGCCGCTCCGGCCATCATGAGTCCGAGCGTCTCCCGTGGCGTGTCGCCGGGGACGATGCCGACGATCGTGCCGCGGTACATGACCGCGATCCGGTCGGCCAGAGCCGCGACCTCGTCGAGCTCCGTGGAGACGACGATCACCGGAATGCCGGCATCCCGCGTCTCGATGATCCGTTTGTGGATGAATTCGATCGACCCGACGTCGACGCCGCGGGTCGGCTGCGCGGCGACGAGCAGCCGCAGGTCGCGGCTCATCTCACGGGCGATGACGACTTTCTGCTGGTTTCCGCCCGACAACGTGCCTGCCGCCGTCTCCGGCCCCTGGGTGCGGATGTCGTACTCGGTGATGCGCGCACGGGCGAACTCGTCGAGCGCGGCGCGGCGGAGTGTGCCCGCACGACTGAACGCCGGATCGTCCGAGCGGTCCAGGATGAGGTTCTCAGCGACGGAGAAGCCGGCGACCAGGCCGTCCTCCGTGCGGTCCTCCGGCACGAACCCGACCCCCGCGTCGAGGATCGCACGCACGCTCCGGCCGACGAGTTCCTTGCCGTCGAGGGAGATGCTGCCTTCCACGCGGGCGGCGAGGCCGACGATGGCCTCCACCAGTTCCGTCTGGCCGTTGCCCTGGACACCCGCGATCGCGAGGACCTCGCCCGGGCGGACGGAGAAATCGATGCCGTCGACGACGATCGCGCCGGTGGGCGTGAGGATGCGCAGTCCCGAGACCTCGAGACCGCCTTCGCCGAGGCGCGGCGGATCCTTCTGGACCGTGAGCTCGACGGCCCTGCCCACCATGAGGGAGGCGAGTTCGGCGTTCGTCGCGGTGGGCGATGCCTCACCCACGACGCGTCCGAGCCGGACGATGGTGATCTTGTCGGCGACCTCGCGCACCTCGCGCAGCTTGTGCGTGATGAACACGATCGCCGTGCCCTCGTCGCGCAGCTGACGCATGATGTTCATCAGCTCGTCGGTCTCCTGCGGCGTCAGCACGGCGGTCGGCTCGTCGAACACGAGCACCTTCGCGTCGCGCGACAGCGCCTTGATGATCTCGACGCGCTGCTGCACTCCGACGGGGAGGTCACCCACGAGCGCATCCGGGTCGATGTCGAATCCGAAGCGGGCCGCGACCGACCGCACGTGCTCTCGCGCCTTCGCGATGTCGAGCGTGCCGAGGGCTTTGGTCTGCTCGTGGCCGAGCATGACGTTCTCGGCGACCGTGAAGACGGGAACGAGCATGAAGTGCTGGTGGACCATGCCGATCCCCGCCGCCATCGCGTCACCGGGTCCGCGGAAGCGCTGCACCTCGTCATCGAGGAGGATCTCGCCCTCATCCGCCTGATACAGGCCGTAGAGGACGTTCATGAGCGTGGACTTGCCCGCGCCGTTCTCGCCGAGCAGCGCGTGGATCTCGCCGGGTTCGACCACCAGGTCGATGTGGTCGTTCGCCACGAGGCTGCCGAATCGCTTGGTGATGCCGCGAAGTTCGAGCTTCATATCTGCACCTTATCCAGAAGAGTCATCCAGGAGAATCATCGTCCGTCCACGGCACGGGGCGAGTGGCAGCCTGCTCACCACTCGCCCCGTGCTGGACCTGCGACGACTTACGGGGAGTTCTCGGACTCCACCGTGATGTCGCCCGCGATGATCTGCTTCTGCAGCTCGGCGAGCTCGTCGAGGAGCCCGTCGGGCAGCTGGGATTCGAAGTCACCGAAGCCGGAGAGCTTCACGCCCTCGTTCTCGAGCGTTCCCACGTACGGGGCCGGGTCGAAGTCGCCGGCGGCGGCCGCGATGGTCGCGTCCTTCACGGCGACGTCGATCGCCTTCATGATCGAGACCAGCGTGATGTCGGCGACGCTCGGGTCAGCCACAGCCAGGTCGCTGTCGACACCGAGCATCAGCGTGTCCTTGCCGCTGTCGGCGATCGCCGCTGCCGCGCTCTGGTAGACCGGGCCACCGACGGGCAGGATCACGTCGACGCCCTGGTCGAGCACGCCCTGCGCGGTCTGCTTGGCCGTGTCGTTCGCGTCGAAGCCGCCCGTGAACGAGCCCTTCTGCGTCGCGGCGTCCCAACCGAAGACCTGGACCGAAGCGGACTTGTCCTCGTTGTACTTCTCGACACCGAGCTGGTAGCCGTCCATGAACACGGCGACGGACGGGATCTGCATCCCGCCGAAGGTGCCGACCTTGTTCACGCCGCTCTGCGCCGACCAGGCGGCCGAGGCGTAGCCACCGAGGTAGGCGGCCTGAGCCGTGTCGAAGACCAGCGGCTTGATGTTCGGGGCGTCGACGTTGCCGTCGAAGTCGTTGTCGGCCCAGTCGTCGATGATCGCGTAGTCGATCTCGGGGTTCGCGAGGGCGGACTCGACGGTCGCAGCCGACAGCTTGAAGCCGACCGAGACGATGAGCGAGCAGCCCTCGGAGACCGCGGTCTCGAGGTTGGGCGCGTAGTCGTTGTCGTTCGCCGACTCGAACTCGAGCGGCTTGATGTCCAGTTCTTCGGCGGCGGCGTCCATGCCTTCCTTCGCGGACTGGTTGAACGACTTGTCGTTCCATCCGCCGGCGTCGGAGATGAGGCACGGGAGGAAGTCGGAGTCAACCGGCTTCTCGGAACCCGACCCGCTGTCGGTCGGGGCCTGGCCGCAGCCGGCGAGTGCGAAGATGACGCCCGCGGCGACCGTCGCGCCGAGCAGCTTCTTGGTGGTGGAGATGGTCAACTGATGCCTCCCTCAACGAACCCGCGGCCATCGCGGATCGATCAAAGTTACCTACTGTTTCAGCTTTTGCACACGCTCGCCCCGCATGTGCTGGCCAAAGGTTACAAAGCTGAAATCAACCCACCGGATGAGCGTGGGATCGTGCTCATCGGCGCACGCCTCAGAGCACGTCCCCCCGGCCGGTGAGCTTGAGTGACTCGACGACGCCCTTCACCCGCTGGGCATGCTCGACCGTGGTGACGAGCAAGGCGTCGGGGGTGTCGACCACGACGATGTCCTGGACACCCACCAGGCTGATCACCCGCGACGTCTGACTGACCAGGATCCCGCTCGCCCCGTCCGTGAGCACACGTGCGTTCGGCCCCAGGACGGCGAGGTCGTTCTTGCGTCCGTTGTTGATGAGCTTGGTCAGCGAGGCGAAGTCGCCGACGTCGTCCCAGTCGAAGTGCCCCGGGACGACCGCGAGGTGTCCTCGGCGAGCGGCCGGCTCGGCGACGGCGTAATCGATCGCGATCTTCTTCAGGCCCGGCCAGATTCGATCCACCGCGGGTCCGCGCCGATCGCGATCGTCCCAGGCCTCGGCGAGTTCGAGCAGGCCGGCATGCAGTTCCGGCTCGTTCGCCGCGATCTCGTCGAGCAGCACGCTCGCCTTCGCGATGAACATTCCGGCGTTCCAGAGGTATCCCCGATCCGCCAGGTACGCCTTCGCCGTGTCCAGGTCGGGCTTCTCGACGAAGCTCTCCACGAGTGCGGCCTCCCTGGCGCCCTCGACCACGAGCTCCGGGCCCTTCTTGATGTAGCCGAAGCCGATCGCGGGTTCCGTCGGGGTGATGCCGATCGTGCAGATGTAGCCTTCGCGGGCGACCTCGACGGCGTCGCGGACGGCGAACTCGAACACCCGGGTGCTGCGGATCACATGGTCCGCACTGAACGACCCGACGATCACGTCAGGCTCGCGGCGATGCAGGATCGCGGCGGCCAGTCCGATCGCCGCCGCCGACTCCCGCGGCTCCGACTCCAGGAAGACGTTCAGATCGGCGATGCCCGGCAGCTCCGCCTCGACCGCAGCGCGATGGGCGCGTCCGGTGACGACGGCGATCCGGTCCGGCCCGGTGAGCGGCTCCAGGCGATCCCAGGTGTCGCGGAGCAGGGAGTGCCCGGATCCCGTCAGGTCGTGCAGGAACTTCGGCGCATCCGCGCGGGAAAGCGGCCACAGCCGGCTGCCGATGCCGCCGGCGGGAATGACGGCATAGAAATCCTCGATGGTCTCGCTCACCCTGCCAGGGTACCCGCGGCCTCCTGAGCCGTTGCGGACACTTAGGCTCGCCTTCGTCGCTCCCCGTGTTCGGACAGGAATAGGATGGACAGCGATCGGGCGTGCCTGCCACTTCGACGAGCACACACTTGAACGAGAGCAGCGCACGCGACCGACGCACATCGATCAGGGAGGACGACCGTGTCCACGAGCGCGCGCTTGACACCGTCGATTTCGGAAACCACGTCAAAGACCCCCCGCGGCACCCTCTATCGGGGACGCGAAGGCATGTGGTCGTGGGTGCTTCACCGCATCACCGGAGTCGCCATCTTCTTCTTCCTTTTGGTGCACGTGCTCGACACGGCACTCATCAGGGTGTCGCCGGAGGCGTACAACGCCGTCATCGGCACGTACAAGAACCCCATCATGGCGCTCGGTGAGGTCGTGCTCGTCGCGGGCATCGTCTTCCACGCCATGAACGGGCTGCGCATCATCGCCGTCGACTTCTGGTCGAAGGGTGCGAAGTACCAGCGCCAGCTCTTCTGGGGCGTGCTGCTGGTGTGGGGCATCATCATGGCCGGCTTCGTGCCCCGCCACCTGATGCTCGCATTCGCCGGGTTCGGAGGAGGACACTGATGTCTGCACAGACCGTCGCCGCCCCGGTGCGCCGTCGCCGCGGAGTGAACCTCGAGAAGTGGGGCTGGGTCTTCATGCGCGCGTCGGGCATCGTGCTCGTCGTCCTGATCTTCGGCCACCTCTTCGTCAACCTCATGCTCGGCGAGGGCATCCACGCCCTCGATTTCGCGTTCATCGCCGGCAAGTTCGCCACGCCGTTCTGGCAGTGGTGGGACGTCCTGATGCTGTGGCTCGCGCTCATCCACGGCGCGAACGGCATGCGCACGATCGTGAACGACTACGTCACGAACACCACCGCTCGTAAAGCGCTCACCTGGGCGCTCGGCCTCGCCGCCGGTCTGCTCATCATCCTCGGCACGCTCGTGGTCTTCACGTTCGACCCGTGCCTCGGAGTGACCGAGGACAGCGTCCTGTGGTCCGAGTGCGCCGCACTGGTCGGGAACTGAGAAGAAGGCTAAAAAGAAGTGACTACCGAGACGCAGGATTCCGTCGTCCGTGACGGCGTGCACTACCACCAGTTCGACATCGTGATCGTCGGCGCCGGAGGCGCCGGGATGCGTGCGGCCATCGAGGCCGGACCCGGCGCGAAGACCGCGGTGATCTCCAAGCTGTACCCCACGCGTTCGCACACCGGTGCGGCGCAGGGCGGTATGGCCGCGGCGCTCGCCAACGTCGAAGAGGACTCCTGGGAGTGGCACACCTTCGACACCGTCAAGGGCGGCGACTACCTCGTCGACCAGGATGCCGCGGAGATCCTCGCGAAGGAGGCCATCGACGCGGTCATCGACCTCGAGAACATGGGTCTCCCCTTCAACCGCACGCCCGAGGGCAAGATCGACCAGCGACGCTTCGGCGGACACACGGCCGAGCACGGCAAGACCCCGGTCCGCCGCGCCTGCTACGCCGCAGACCGCACGGGCCACATGATCCTGCAGACGCTGTTCCAGAACTGCGTCAAGCTCGGCATCAACTTCTTCAACGAGTTCTACGTGCTCGACCTGCTGACGGTGAAGGACGCCGACGGGAACACCCAGGTCGCGGGAGTCGTCTCCTACGACCTGGCGACCGGCGAGCTGCACGTTTTCCAGGCCAAGGCCGTCATCTTCGCGACCGGTGGGTTCGGCAAGATCTTCAAGACGACCTCCAACGCGCACACCCTCACGGGCGACGGCGTCGGCATCGTCTGGCGCAAGGGCCTCCCCCTCGAGGACCTCGAGTTCTTCCAGTTCCACCCGACCGGTCTCGCCGGCCTCGGCATCCTCCTCACCGAGGGCGCACGAGGAGAGGGTGCGATCCTGCGCAACGCCTCGGGCGAGCGCTTCATGGAGCGCTACGCCCCCACCATCAAGGACCTCGCTCCTCGTGACATCGTCGCGCGCTGCATGGTGCAGGAGGTCCTGGACGGCCGTGGCGCCGGCCCCCACAAGGACTACGTGCTGCTCGACTGCACGCACCTGGGCGCCGAGGTCCTCGAGACCAAGCTGCCCGACATCACCGAGTTCGCCCGCACGTATCTGGGCGTCGACCCGGTCGTCGAGCCCGTGCCCGTCATGCCGACCGCGCACTACGCCATGGGCGGCATCCCGACGAACAACGACGGCGAGGTCCTCGCGGACAACACCACCGTCGTCCCCGGTCTCTACGCGGCCGGCGAATGCGCGTGCGTCTCGGTGCACGGCGCCAACCGCCTCGGCACCAACTCGCTGCTCGACATCAACGTGTTCGGCAAGCGTGCGGGTCGCAACGCGGTCGAGTACGTCAAGACCGCCGAGTTCGTGCCGCTCCCCGAGAACCCCGCGGGATTCGTCTCGGGCATGCTCGAGGATCTGCGCAACAACCAGGGCACCGAGCGCATCGCCGTACTCCGCAAGACGCTCCAGGACGAGATGGACAAGGGCGCGCAGGTCTTCCGCACGCACGAGTCCCTCCAGCACGTGCTCGGTGTCATCGCCGAGCTGCGCGAGCGGTACAAGAACGTGCACGTCGACGACAAGGGCAAGCGTTTCAACACCGACCTCCTCGAGGCCGTGGAGCTCGGCTTCCTGCTCGACATCGCCGAGGTCGTCGTCTACGCCGCGCAGAACCGCGAGGAGAGCCGCGGCGGCCACATGCGCGACGACTTCCCGAAGCGCAACGACGACAAGTACATGAAGCACACCATGGCGTACCTGACCGGCGACCCGCACTCCTCCACGCCGAGCGATCACATCAAGCTCGACTGGAAGCCGGTTGTGTTCACGAAGAACGAGCAGGGCGAGTTCAACTACCCGCCGATGGAGAGGAAGTACTGAGCATGTCGACTGCCATCGCAGAAGCACCTGCCGACACGACCGAAGAGACGGCCATCCAGTCCTTCATCGTCACCTTCAACATCCGCAGGTTCGACCCCGAGGTCGACGCCGAGCCGCACTGGGTCGACTACGACGTGGAGCTGTACTCCACCGACCGCGTGCTCGACGCCCTGCACAAGATCAAGTGGGAGGTCGACGGCTCGCTGACCTTCCGCCGCTCCTGCGCGCACGGCATCTGCGGCTCCGATGCCATGCGCATCAACGGCCGCAACCGCCTCGCCTGCAAGACGCTGATCAAGGACCTCGACATCTCGAAGCCGATCTACGTCGAGGCCATCAAGGGTCTGCCGCTGGAGAAGGACCTCGTCGTCGACATGGAGCCGTTCTTCGCGTCGTACCGCGAGGTCCAGCCGTTCCTGGTCGCCAGCTCGGTGCCGGAGAAGGGCAAGGAGCGCGTCCAGTCCATCGCCGACCGCGAGATCTTCGACGACACCACCAAGTGCATCCTGTGCGCCGCGTGCACCTCGTCGTGCCCCGTGTTCTGGACCGACGGACAGTACTTCGGCCCCGCAGCGATCGTGAACGCCCACCGGTTCATCTTCGACTCGCGCGATGACAACGCCGCTGTGCGCCTCGACATCCTCAACGACAAGGAGGGCGTCTGGCGCTGCCGCACGACCTTCAACTGCTCCGAGGCGTGCCCCCGCGGCATCGAGGTCACCAAGGCGATCGCCGAGGTCAAGCAGGCGATCCTCCGCGGGCAGCCCTGACGCGCTGATTCAGACTCCTTCGAGAACAGGCGGTTCCCTTCCGGGGACCGCCTGTTCTCGCGTCAGCGCCGCTCTCGCGCCCCACACGCTTGGATAGGGTGGGGATGTGTCTGAACCCGTTCACGCCGCGTCCGAGCCCGGTCGCCTCGATGCGGCCGTCGAACGCGCCACTGCGCTGACCCAGCGCACGCTCGCGCTCTTCCCCGTGCGGGTCTGGCGCCACTTCCTGCAGCACAACGGCTTCCTCCTCGCGGCGGGCGTGAGCTACCAGGCGCTGTTCGCCATCTTCGCGGCGATCTATCTCGCCTTCGCGATCGCCGGTCTCTGGCTCGGCGGCAGCGAGGACGCGGTCAACGGCCTGATCGCCATGATCAACAGCTACATCCCGAACCTGATCCTTCCCGAGGGACAGGGCGGTGTCGTCACCCCGGAGCAGGTGCAGGAGATCGCGGCGAGCACCACCGGAGTGCTGAGCGTCACCGGTCTGATCGCCCTCGGCACCGTGATCTGGACGGCGATCGGCTGGGTGACCTTCTCCCGCCGCGCGACCAGGGACATCTTCGGGCTGCCACCGGACCGCCGCAGCTACGTGATCCTGAAGGCGCGCGACCTGCTGGCTGCGCTGATCTTCGGCATCTCCCTGATCGTCGGCTCGCTCCTCAGCTCGGCCAGCGCCGCGGTGCTGAGCTGGCTGCTCAGCCTCCTCGGCTGGGACTCCGGATCGGACGGCCTCAACCTCGGCATCCGCATCGGCACGGTCATCGTGTCCTTCGCGCTCATGTCATCCGCGCTGGCGGCGATGGTGCGTTTCCTGACCGGAACGTCGCTGCGCTGGCGCACGATCTGGCCGGGCGCGCTCCTCGGCGGTGGCGCGATGACCATCCTCCAGTACGGGGCGGGATTCCTGCTGAGCTACACGCCCTCCAATCCGCTGCTGGCCACGTTCGCCATCTTCATCGGTCTGCTGCTGTGGTTCCGCGTGAACGGGGTCGTCATGCTGGTGGCCTCCTCCTGGATCGCGGTCTCCGCGCAGGACCACGATCTCCCCCTCCTGCAGGAGACCGAGGCCGAACGTCGGATCGCGGAGTATCAGACCCTGCTGACGGCGGCGCGCATCCGGGTGCGGGAAGCGCACGCGGCCCGCACCCAGGCGCCCTGGTACCGCGCCTGGGTGGCGAATCGGGCCGTGCGCGACGCCGAGGAGGAACTCGCCGACCTCGAAGCGTCCCCTCCCCCACCCGCGGCAGCGACGACGCCGCTCGCGCAGCGTCTGCTGGCGGAGCTGAACCGGTCGGGAAGGGATGTCGGCGGCTCTCGTTAGGCTGGGAGCATGCCTCATCTGCGTATCGCCACGGTCAATGTCAACGGGATCCGAGCGGCGGCTCGCAACGGGATGAGCGGGTGGCTGGACGACGCCGGTGTCGACATCCTCACGCTCCAGGAGGTCCGCGGACAAGACGAGCACATCGAAGCCGCTCTCCCCGGCTGGTCGTTCGTGCACGACGAGGCGACGGCTAAGGGCCGTGCCGGGGTGGCGATCGCGAGCCGCGTTCCGGCTGTGGCTTCGCGCACCACGTTCGGCCCGGAGGATTTCGATTCCAAGGGCCGCTGGATCGAAGCCGACTTCCTGATCGGCGACCGTCCGCTCACGGTGGTCAGCGCGTACGTCCATTCGGGCGAGGCCGACACCCCCAAACAGGAGGAGAAGTGGAAGTTCCTCGATGCCTTCGGCACCCGGCTGGGTGAGCTCGGCACCGACGGAGCACTCGCGCTCGTGACGGGAGACCTCAACGTCGGACACCGTGAGCTCGACATCAAGAACTGGCGCGGCAACCGCAAGAAGGCCGGATTCCTCCCCCGGGAGCGCGCCTACTTCGACCGATTCCTCGGTGAGGCGGGAACCGAGGTCACCGGCGTCGACGGCACCGTGGGCACGGGTCTCGGCTGGGTCGACGTCGGACGGAAGTTCCACGGCGAGGTCGACGGCCCGTACACCTGGTGGTCCATGCGCGGACAGGCGTTCGACAACGACTCCGGGTGGCGCATCGACTACCACCTGGCGACGCCGGCGCTCGCGGAACGGGTCGAGACCTACCACGTCGCGCGCGCCGCAGCCTACGACCAGCGGTGGAGCGACCACGCGCCCGTCGTGGTCGACTACCGCTACTGATCCGAGCCTGACGCGGTACCGCCTGCGTAGCGGTACCACCCGTGATACTCCAGGACCGTACCGAGAACGGGGCTCGTCGCGCGCATGTCGATCGTGCGTCGACGGTGAGCCTCGTCCCACCCGTCGACGAGTTCGACATCGATCCGCAGGATTCCACGAAGTGCGATCCGGTGTCCTCCCACCCGCAGTGCGACGGCGCGCGTGTTCATGCGCAGTGCTCCGTCGCCCGTGACCGAGCACTGCTCGAGCATCTGCACGCGGCCGCGGGCCCCCAAGGCGTTCTGCACGATGCCGGGACGCCCGGTCGCGAAGAGCCGATCCACGACGTGCTGTGTCGCGCCGGGGAAACGGAACTCGCGGACGGTGTCGAGCGTTGCGCGTCCGCCGTGCGACCGACCTGACACCGTCTCGATGCGGAACGGCACGTCGCGGGCGAACCGTGTCACGAGCAGCCCCGGCCCGACCACAGGCGAGGCGAGACCGGCAAGGCGTCCGAACTTGCTGCCCGCGACCTCGAACAGGCCCTCCGCGCTGTCGTGAGTCGCTTCGACCCTCATCTGCGCGAGGAGCTCGGGATGGAGCCGCTGCGCGTCCTCCCCCAACGCCTCGAGAAACGCCGCGCCTCGCGCGTTCGCCCCTGCGAAGGGCACGGCACCTCTTCCTGTCGACCGCGCGGGAGGAGAAGGAGAGGCCATGCGGCCATCGTAGGCGCAGGGCACGCACCCCATAGGATTGATACTGTGACGAAACCTCGCCTTTACTCCGGAATGCAGCCCTCCGCCGACTCCCTCCAGATCGGCAACTACATCGGCGCGCTGCTCCAGTGGCGAGATCTGCAGAACTCCTACGACGCCTACTTCTCGGTGGTCGATCTGCACGCCCTCACAGTCGCCCAGGACCCGGCCGAGCTCCGTGAGAAGACGCGCCGCACCGCTGCGCAGTACATCGCAGCGGGCATCGAACCCTCGCTGTCCACCCTCTACGTGCAGTCGCACGTGCGCGCCCACGCCGAGCTCGCCTGGATCCTCAGCACGATCACCGGTTTCGGCGAGGCCGGCCGGATGACTCAGTTCAAGGACAAGTCGACCCGCTACGGCGCCGATGCGACGAGCGTCGGGCTCTTCACCTACCCGGTGCTGATGGCAGCCGACATCCTGCTCTACCAGACCGACGTCGTTCCGGTCGGCGACGACCAGAAGCAGCACGTGGAGCTCACTCGCGATCTGGCCGAGCGCTTCAACTCCCGCTTCGGCGCGACGTTCACGGTGCCGATGCCGGTCATCCAGAAGGAGACCGCCCGCATCTACGATCTGCAGAATCCGACGGCGAAGATGTCGAAGTCGGCGGAGAGCGATGCCGGTGTGCTGTGGATGCTCGACGACCCCGCGAAATCGGCGAAGAAGATCATGCGTGCGGTCACCGACAACGAGGGCTCCGTGCGCTTCGACCGGGAGAACAAGCCGGGCGTCTCGAACCTGCTCACGATCTATGCCGCACTCAGCGGGCGTCAGGTCGCATCGATCGAAGACGAGTACGCCGGTCGCGGCTACGGAGACTTCAAGAAGGGCCTCGCCGACGTCGTCGTCGAGGAGTTCGAGCCGGTGCGCGCGCGGGCCCTCGAGCTGCTCGACGATCCGGCGGAACTCGACCGCATCCTGGCGGAGAACGCCAGCCGCGCCGATGCCGTAGCCGACGCCACCCTGTCGGACGTCTACGACCGCGTGGGGCTGCTCCGTCGGGTCTGAGCCGCGCCTAGGATGGGGTCGTGACTGATCCACAGCTGCCACCTCCGGTACCGCCCGCGTACCCGGCACCCGCCGCGTCCCCGGCACCGTCCGCATATCCGGCGCCTTCCGGGTATCCGGCGCCTTCGGGGTATCCGGCAGCGCCTCCCGGGGCCTACCAGGTGCCCGTCGGAGGCTATGCCGCACCCGCGGGGACGTATGCCGTCCCCGAGACGGCGCCGCGCCCGTCCGCCGTCCTCGGCGTCGTCGCCCTGGTCCTCTCGCTCGTCGCCGCGGTCGTGCCCGCGATCCTGGTGGGGATCAGCGCCTTCGAGATCGGACGCGTCCTTCCGCAAGGCGTCACGACCACGACTTCCGACGATCTCAGCCTGCTGTCCCCCGCACGGGATCAGGTGCTGTGGGCCGAGCTGTCCTTCTGGCTCGGAACGATCCTGGGCATCGCCGCGATCGTGCTCGGCATCATCGCGATCGCCAAGAAGAAGGGCAGGGGCGCCGGAATCGCGGCCCTCGTGGTCGCCGTGGTGGGCGTGGTCCTGTTCTTCATCGTGCTGGTCACGGCCCTCGCGGCCGGGAGCGCTGCAGGCTTCACCACGTATACGTCCTGACCCGGACCTCCGCGCGGTCTGAACGTGTCAGCGCGGCGCGTGGTGCTTCTGCTGCGCCGCGAGCAGACCTTCGCCCACGAGCAGTTCGACCGCGTCAGCGGCGTCCGCGATGAGGATCGGCAGGTTCGGCCGCTCGTCCTTCCCGAACGGTGCCAGCACCCAGTCCGCGGGATCCTGACGCCCGACCGGGCGCCCGATGCCCACTCGCACGCGCGGGAAGTCGGCGGTGCCCAGAGCGCGCGCCACATCGCGAACGCCGTTGTGTCCGCCATGCCCGCCCCCGGTCTTGAGCTTCACCGTGTCGAAGGGGATGTCGAGTTCATCGTGCACCACGACGACCTGCTCGGGGGGAACGGAGTAGAACCGCACCAACGCGGCCACCGGCGTGCCCGAGACGTTCATGAAGGTGTTCGGCTTGACGAGCACCAGCTTGTCCGCACCGGGGCGCAGCCAGGTCTCGACGACCCGCGCTCCGCCCTTGTGCTCGCGGAAGGTCTCGCCGCGCCGCGCCGCGAGCTCGTCCACGACCATCTGGCCGATGTTGTGCCGGGTCGTCTCGTATCGCGGCCCGGGATTGCCGAGTCCGACCACGAGCCAGGTGGATGCCATGTCCTCGTCCTCTCGATACCCGGGTGCGGGCCCCGGGTCAGGATACGACAGAGGGGACGCGATCGGATCGCGTCCCCTCTGTGATGAATCAGTCGGAGATCACTCCGCGGCGGCCTCTTCGGTCTCCTCGGCAGCGTCGGTCTCCTCCGCCGTCTCGTCCTCGGACGGAGCCGCGGGAACGGAGACGGCGACCACGAGGACCTCGGGGTCGGAGAGCAGCGTGGAGCCCTTGGGGAGCTTCACGTCGGCGGCGGTGATGTGTGCGCCCTCTTCCAGGCCCTCGACCGAGACCTCGATGTTCTGCGGGATGTGCGTGGCCTCGGCCTCGATCGACAGCGTGGTCGCGTCGAGGTTGACGATGGTGCCGGCAGCCGACTCACCCGTGACGATGATCGGAACGTCGATCGCGACCTTCTCGCCCTTCTTCACGACGAGCAGGTCGATGTGCTCGATGATCTGGTGCACCGGGTCGCGCTGGACGTCCTTGACCAGGGTGAGCTGGCTCTTGCCCTCGATGTCGAGCTCCAGCAGCGCGTTGGCGCGACGGATGATGAGCGAGACCTGGTGGCCGGGAAGGGCGACGTGCACGGGCTCGGTGCCGTGACCGTAGATGACGGCGGGGATCTTGCCGGCGGCGCGGAGGCGGCGGGCGAAGCCCTTGCCGAAGCTCTCGCGGAGCTCGGCCTGGACCTTGGTGTCTTCAGACATGGGGTTCTCCTTCGGGACACGCAGCGAAGGCGCCGCGCGGTGGTCTTGGATATTCGAACTCGCTGACGCAGGAGGAAAGCCACCGGGCTTGCTTCGCCGCGTCGATAACGGATGATCGCGCACGCGCAGAAGCATCCCTCGCCGAGGTACAGCCTCAATGGTACCGGATGACCCGATAGGCTGAGGACACCGGTCCTTTTCTGCAGAACACGGAGAACCCCATGCTCGACGGCGCCTTCCTTTCGCACGCACTCCTCTGGCTGATCGGCGCCATGACCGTGTGCGCCGTCGTGGGCAGCCTGGGTGCCCTCTTCTCCATGGGACGCTCGAGCTACCGCAAGGACTGAGCGCGGGGCGCAGGCCCTTCTCCCCTCTGCACGGCTGCCGCGATGGCGGCCGAGGCCGTTCGCACATCCGCCGACTCATCGACGCGGATTCCCCCCTCATCGGCTTCGAGGGATTCGAGCGCCGCGAGCTGGGAGTCCAGGAGCGCCGCGGGCATGAAGTGGTCGGTACGCAGCCGCATGCGCTCCTCGAGCACCGCGCGTGCGATCGTGAGCTCCGCGAAGAAAGCGTCGGGCTCCTCGTCTCTGATGAGGTCTCGATAGGTGCGCCGGAGGGCCGAGCACGCGACGACGATCCGCTCCTCGCCACGCAGTGCCTCGCCGACGAGGCGAAGCCACGGCAGACGGTCATTGTCATCCAGCGCGATTCCCGCCGCCATCTTGCGGACGTTCGCCTCCGGATGCAGATCGTCGCCATCGACGAACCGTGCGCCGAGCGTCTGAGCGAGGAACGCGCCCACCGTCGACTTCCCCGAGCCACTGGGGCCCATCACGACGATGCGCATGCTCCCGCTCAATAGAACTCCTCCGTGTCGACCACCGACATCAGCGGTCGGCCGTCGAGCAGGCGCCCGGCGTTCTCCGCGAAGCGTCGCGCGATCCGCTCTTCTTCTTTCGCGCTGAGGGCCGCGGTGTGCGGGCTCACGAGCACGTTCGGGTGCGTCCACAGCGCAGATGTCTGGTCCAGCGGCTCCTGCTCGAAGACATCGAGGGCGGCGAAGGCGATGCGACCGTCGTCGAGGGCTCCGAGCAGTGCGTCCTCGTCGATGACGGAGCCGCGCCCGACGTTGGCGATGATGGCCCCCGGCTTCACGGCGGCGAGCACCTCGGCACCGATCAGATGGTGGGTCTGAGCGGTTCCCGGGAGCGTGACGACGATCGCGTCCACCTGGGCCACCGCTTCGGTCAGTTCCTCCATCCGCACCAGGCGATCCACGCCCGCCACCGGCTCACCGGACCGTGTCGTCCCCCAGACCCGCGCACCGAGCCCGTGGAAGCGCCGCGCGCACTCCGCACCGATGCCGCCGAGCCCGACCACCAGCACGATCATCTCGTCGAGCTGACGCATCTCCCAGCGGTCCGGCCAGGTGCGCGTCCCCTGATCGGCGAGAAGGCGGGGGAGGTTCTTCGCTCCGGCCATCACGCCGAACACCGCGAACTCCGCGAGCGGGCCACCGTGCACGCCGGCGCTCGTGGTGAAGACGACGCGATCGAGCGCATCCCGGTCGAGACCGGCGGCCTTCACGGTGGCACCGCCGCCCGCGGCAGTCGTCATGACCCAGCGCAGGCGGGTGTTCGCCGTCACGGTCCTCGCCAGTGCCTCGGCGTCGACGTCGGGGATTCCGAAGAGCGCATCGGCGGAATCGACCAGCTCGTCGAACGCCTGCTGCTGGCTCGGCGTGCGCGTGTACTCCGGATCTCCGGACCAGTCGGCGGAACCGCGCATCGGCGGCAGGAGTGCGTGATCGCTGATCACTTCGACGCGGGGCTCGATCTCCTCGATCAGTCGGCACAGGTCCTCCGGCAGCGGCACCGCCACGACCGCGCGCAGCTCTTTCTCGATCCCCGTCACGCTGGTCCTTTCCTCGGCGGCGTCGGCGGCCAGTTGACAGCCTCCCGCGCACGCACCACGATCTCGCCTCCAGCGTAGACGCCTTGCACCGTGACACAGGTGAGCGCAGAGCGCCCGTACAGCGATACGCTGAATCCACCCCTTCTTCACGATCGAGGAGCCTTCTGTGCCCGAAGCATCAGCGAACATCGGAGTCGTCGGACTCGCCGTCATGGGATCGAACCTCGCCCGCAACCTCGCCAGTCGCGAGGGCAACACCGTGGCGATCTTCAACCGCAGCTACGAGAAGACCCAGACCCTCCTCGACGAGCACCCTGAGGCCGGCTTCGTCCCGGCCCGCACCTACCAGGAGTTCGCCGATTCACTGCAGAAGCCGCGCACCGCGATCATCATGGTCAAGGCCGGTGGCCCCACCGATGCCGTGATCGACGCGCTGGTCGAGGTCTTCGAGCCCGGCGACATCATCGTCGACGGCGGCAACGCCTACTTCCCCGACACGATCCGCCGGGAGAAGGCGGTCCGCGAGACCGGCATCAACTTCGTCGGCGCCGGCATCTCCGGTGGCGAGGAAGGGGCACTCACCGGCCCCTCGATCATGCCCGGCGGCTCGGACGAGTCCTGGGTCACGCTCGGACCGATCCTGAAGTCGATCGCCGCGATCGCCGAGGGTGAGCCCTGCGTCACGCACATCGGACACGACGGTGCCGGCCACTTCGTCAAGATGGTGCACAACGGCATCGAGTACGCCGATATGCAGCTCATCGCCGAGGCCTACGACCTCATCCGTCGCGGCACCGGCAAGTCGCCCGCCGAGATCGCCGAGATCTTCGCCGAATGGAACAAGGGCGAGCTGGAGTCGTACCTGATCGAGATCACCGCCGAGGTGCTCCGTCAGGTCGACGCTTCCACCGGCAAGCCGCTCGTCGACGTGATCCTCGACCAGGCCGGGGCCAAGGGCACCGGAGCCTGGACCGTGCAGACCGCACTGTCCCTGGGCGTTCCCGTGTCGGGCATCGCCGAAGCGACGTTCGCCCGCTCCCTCTCCTCACACCCCGAGCAGCGCGCCGTCGCCGGTGGACTCCCCGGCCCCGACGAGGAGTTCACGGTCTCGGATGAGGACACCGAGCAGTTCATCGAAGACGTGCGCCTGGCGCTCTACGCGTCGAAGATCGTCGCCTACTCGCAGGGCTTCGACGAGATCCGCGCAGGTGCGGCCGAGTACGGCTGGAACATCGACCTCGGCGCGATCTCGAAGATCTGGCGTGGCGGCTGCATCATCCGCGCCCAGTTCCTCAACCGCATCGCCGATGCCTACGCCGCGACTCCCGATCTGCCGGTGCTGATGTCCGCACCGTACTTCGCCGAGGCGCTCGCGCGCGGCCAGGCGTCGTGGCGCCGTGTCGTCGTGACCGCGGCCCAGGCGGGCATCCCCGCACCGGCGTTCTCGTCGTCGCTGTCGTACTACGACGGCATCCGCGCCGACCGCCTCCCCGCGGCCCTCGTGCAGGGCCAGCGCGACTTCTTCGGCGCGCACACCTACAAGCGCATCGACAAGCCGGGCACCTTCCACACCCTGTGGTCGGGCGACCGCACCGAGATCGAAGCCGAAGACACGCACTGAGGCTCGCCGTCGAAGGGCCGGGTACCGCAAGGTATCCGGCCCTTCGTGCGTCACACCGTGATGTTGTGGTTGCGGTGGAACAGGTTCTGCGGGTCCCACGCGGCCTTCGTGGCCCGCAACCGCGAGAGGGCGTGTTCCGAGAACATGCCGGAGACGGCCTGCGGCCTCTCGGTGTCGGCGAAGTTGCCGTACTCGGCCAGACGCCCCCGCTCGATCACGCTCCAGTCCGCGTCGATCGCGGCACGGGTCTCGTCATCGATCAGGCCGGGGATGTCGAACGCGCCGGCGAGGACGAACCAGTTCGCCGCGCGGGCGGGGAACGCCGTGTCTTCCTGCGCGACGTCGCGGATGGCCCCGCCCAGGGACCGCAGGAACAGGACCGATGCCGGATATGAACGACGGAAGGCCACCAGTTGCGCGATGAGCGCGTCGTCGAGTTCGGCGTAGAGGCCGTTGCCCCCGATGAATCCGGGAGGCGAGGCAGGCTCTTCCCCCTCGGGGGCCGGCATCTCCAGCAGCACCTCCCGATATGCCGGCGTCGTGACTTCGGTCTGCACTCCGTCGAGGGCGGAGATCGGCTCCATCACGGCGCGCAGCCGGTCGGGCTCCGGCGCCGCCCACACCGCGCTCAGACGAGCACCCGCCGGCGCGCTCGGGTCCATCGGCGGGACGTCCATGTAGGTGACCGTGAGCTCCCGAGGCGCGTCACGGAGCAGGTCTCGGGTGGCCTTCAGCACGGCGGCCGCCTCGCCATCGATGCGACTCTCCGAGAAGGCGATTCCGGGCAGCGGATGGGCGGCGAAGTCGAACCGGGTGACGACGCCGAAGTTCCCTCCGCCGCCTCGCAGAGCCCAGAACAGCTCCGGGTGCGCGTCGGCGGAGGTCTCGACGACATCCCCCGTCGCCGTGACGACCTGGGCTCCGATGAGCTGATCGACTGCGAGGCCCCACGCGCGCGCCATCCATCCGATGCCGCCGCCGAGCGTGAGACCGCCGACTCCGACCGAGGCGGTGTCACCGGAGCTGAGGGCGAGGCCGTGTGCGGCGAGCGCCGTCGCGACATCGCCCCAGACCGCGCCGCCGCCGATGCGAACGGTGGTGCCGTCGACCTCGATGTCCGACAGCTCGCCGAGCTCGAGACGGACACCCGCGGCAGGGCCGTGCGACCACGGGCCGTGCCCGCCCGAGACGACGGTCAAAGGTACGGCCTCGCGGGACGCCAGGCGCACGACCTCGGCGACCTCGGTGACGGTACGGGGGCGGTGGACGGAAGGGACAGGAGCAACAGAGTCGTCGGCCATGCCGACACTGTAGTCAGCGCCGCCGACATCGCATCTCCCGCTCTCAGGCAACACATAGCGCTCTCCATAGAAATCACATAGCAGATTCCGCAGAATAGAGATATGACCAGCGACCTGCCCGAACTGCGCCGCCCCGACGGCTCCCCCCTGCGGATCCTCGCCGTCGACGACGAGCAGATGCTCACCGACCTGCTCGCGATGGCCCTCCGGATGGAAGGTTGGGAGGTGCGCACGGCGTCGTCCGGCATGGAGGCTCTTCAGGTAGCCCGGGAGTTCGAGCCCGACGCGCTCGTGCTCGACATCATGATGCCGGATCTCGACGGCATGTCCGTGCTGAGACGACTCCGCGAGTCCGGGAACCTCGTCCCCGTCCTGTTCCTCACCGCGAAGGATGCCGTGGGCGACCGGGTCGCGGGGCTCACGGCGGGCGGCGACGACTACGTCACCAAACCGTTCAGTCTCGAAGAGGTCATCGCGCGTCTCCGGGCGATCATCCGCCGCACCGGTCACGCCACCGCCGATGACGGGCAGTCGATCCTGCGCGTCGCAGACCTCACCCTCAACGAGGACAGCCATGAGGTCGTCCGCGACGGCACCGAGATCGAGCTCACCGCGACCGAGTTCGAGCTGCTGCGGTACCTGATGCGCAACGAGCGCCGCGTGCTGTCGAAGGCCCAGATCCTCGACCGGGTCTGGAGCTACGACTTCGGGGGCAAGTCCTCCGTGGTGGAGCTGTACATCTCGTACCTGCGCAAGAAGATCGACGCCGGACGCACGCCCCTGCTGCACACCGTCCGCGGCGTGGGGTACATGATCAAGGCTCCGCAGTGAGCTCTGCGGCGGTGCGGAGGAGGCCGATGAGCCTGCAGACGCGGCTGATGACGGCCGTGATCGGGTTCGTGTCACTGATCCTCATCATCGTCGCCATCATCACGAGCGCGACCCTGGGGAAGACCATGGAGGATCAGCTCGATCAGAAGCTGAGCACCTCCGCGCACCAGGTCGCGCGATGGGCGCAGAATTTCTCCCCGAGCGACGCGACCGCGTCCAACATCCTGTCGGGGCAGAACGTGCAGTATTCGGGGCTCCTGCTGGCCGTGGTCAGCCCCCTCACCGGCGCCTCCGGAGTCGTCGTGACGAACACTCCCGGCGACGAGCTCACGGGCACACTGCAGCCGCTCGATGCGACGCAGATAGCCGAGATCGCCGCGGCGCTGAACGGCACCTCCGTGGCCACGGTCTCGATCTCCGATCTCGGCTCCTACCGGATCATGGCGCTGAACACCGCGAGCGGCGTCGGCGTCGTCACGGGTCTCCCCCGCGACGAGATCCAGAATCAGCTCGCCCAGCTGCTCACCGTCATCGCCCTCGCGACGATCGGCGGTCTCATCCTGCTCGCGTTGACCACGGCGGTCACCATCCGCGTGGGACTGCGACCACTCCGTGCCGTCGCGATGACGGCGACCCGGGTCGCGAACCAGCAGCTCGATCGCGGTGAGGTGACAATCACGGAACGTGTTCCTTCGTACGAAGCCGATCCGCGCACCGAGACCGGACTCGTCGGGGCATCGCTGAACAAGCTCCTCGATCACGTGAACAGCTCGCTCGCCTCGAGGCAGAAGAACGAAGAGCGGATGCGACGCTTCGTCGCCGACGCCAGTCATGAGCTGCGCACCCCGCTCGCCTCCATCCGCGGCTACTCGGAACTGTCGCTGCGCGCGCTGCATCAGTCCGATCGGAGCGCTGAGCGCCCCGAGGTGATCGAGAGCACCACGACCTCCCTCGAGCGCATCCAGGCGCAGTCGCTGCGGATGACACGACTCGTCGAGGACCTGCTCCTGCTGGCGCGCCTCGATGAGGGACGCGAGCTCGTCTACAGCACGGTGGACCTCACGCAGCTGGCCCTCGAAGGCCTCTCCGATGCGCGTCCCACGGCCGTGGACCACCACTGGCAGATCGAGGTCCCCGAAGAGCCCGTCACCATCGTGGGCGACGCGGGGCGGATGCACCAGGTGGTCGCCAACCTCCTGGCGAATGCGCGCACGCATACCCCCGCAGGGACGACCGTCACGCTCAGCGTCATGCAGGACGGCGAGGACGCGGTGCTGCGGGTCCACGACGACGGCCCCGGCATCGACCCCGCCATCCGCGACGAGCTGTTCGCGCGCTTCGCCCGCGGTGACAGCTCACGAGCCCGTCAGACGGGCGGGACCGGGCTCGGCCTCGCGATCGTCAAGGCCATCGTCGAAGGCCACCACGGCACCATCGACGTCACCAGCGAACCGGGCGACACGACCTTCACGGTCCGCATCCCGGCCACCCCGGCGAGCTCGGCCGCCGAGGCCTGAGACGCGTCGGGCCGCGCGGTTCCAGTCCCGTCCCGTCCTGCCCGTGCGTCTGTCGGGAGATCGGACGGTTGCAGGTCGGGGCGGACCCTTCCTCCCGACATCCGTCCGATCTCCCGACGAACGCGCAGAAGGATGGTCCGCAGGTCAGTCACGCCCCCGGATACGGAGGATGGCCGCGATCACCGCTGCTTCGACGGTCGGCCACGCGTGCACGATCTGCGCGTAGTCGAACCGCAGTGTCTCGTAGCCGAGGACCGAGGCGGCAGCATCCCTCACCAGATCCCGATGCCGGTGCCCGGGGGCCTCATGATTGCCCTTCCCATCCGCCTCGAGGATCAGAAGGCCGTCGAGGACGAAGTCGACCTTGCCGACGGTGGGGATGCGCACCTGGCACTCCAGCGTGATGCCGCTCAGATGCAGTCGGAGCCTCAGGAGCGACTCGAGGCCGCTGTCGGCGTCGGACCGCGCCAGATCGACGAGCCAGTGGGCGCGAGCGGGCAGGCGGCAGCGGATGCGTTGACGCGCGGCGGAAGAGATCTTGCGCTGCGTCAACGCGGACTCGAGCGCGGCGAAGAACACCTCGTCGCCAGCGCAGCGGTACACGTGGATGAGCACCTCCTCCAACGGTGCGAGTCCGACTCCCGCCCGCCCTGCGTCGTAGTGCCCGACGCACTCGCAGTCCGCGTGATGAACACGCCCGTTCCCTCCGAGCCACACGTGCGGGGGACCGTCCGCGGACAGCACCCAGATGCCGTGCAACCGCAGGGCGTGCGTGCAGGTCAGCGCCCCGCCGTGAGCCGCGGCCTCCTGCAGACTCAGGTCAGCGGTCGGCACGGCGAACACGCCCGGTCTCACCCGCACGAGCGCACCCGCCCGCACCTCGTCGGCCCGCATCCGACGGGTGATCCCGTAGCGCTGAAGAAGGGTTCCTCGGACGACTCCGCCGTGCTTGGCGGTCACTGCTGCAGCTCTGAGCATTCGACGATCCTGCCTTCGCTGCGGCCGCCTCCGACGCACGGAATGCCCGATTGTGGACAGACGGCGACCACGTTCGCGTTCTGCACGAAGACACGCCTCGCACGCCTGCCGGGAGGTTTCACGGACGTCGGGTCGAAACCGGGAGATCGCCCGGCATCCGTTCAAACTCCCGACGGATGCACCACGCGCGGGGGCGGGGCCGGGGCGGGC
>NZ_JRKC01000062.1:0-12703 GCF_000800925.1 Microbacterium sp. ZOR0019
GAGGGGCGGCAGGGGCCGCCGCCGCGGGCGCCGTCTCAGCGCTGGGCAGCTCCACCTCCGGGCCGGCCTCGGCGCCGACGCCCCGGAAGGCCTGCACGGAGATGCCGATCGACGGAGCGTCGACGGTACCGGTCGAGGCTTCGTCGGCGGCCACGGTGTCGGAGTCGGGTGCCCCCGCGTCCGTCTCTACGACGTCGGTGGTGGGGGCGACGGCATCGTCACCGGACTTCTTGCGGCGGGAGAAGAGGGCCATATGAGCCAGCCTAACCGCCATTCCGGCCCGTGATCCGCCGAAGCGTGAACACCTGCGGTGACGTCAGATCTTCTCGATCGGCGCGACCTTGATGAGGAGCTTCTTCTGCCCTGCCGAGTCGAAGCGCACGTGGGCGATGCGTTTGGCTCCCTCGCCGGTCACCGCATCGACCCGCCCTTCGCCGAAGTCGACGTGGCGGATGCGGTCGCCCGCGGCGAGTTCGAGATCGCCGTTGTCGCGCATCTTGGCGGTGACGCGGTTGGGGAACTTGTCCATCGCCGTCGACAGGGGCTTGAGGGAATCGCGACCGGGAAGCGCCTTGACCGCGAAGCGATCGCCCGATCCGGAGCTCGAACCGCCGAAACCGCCCTGGCGCCGCGCATTGAGGGCGCGGGACTGCATCCCGCCGCGTGAGTTCACGTCGCCCGGCGACTGACGCCAGTCGATGAGCCCCGACGGGATCTCCTGCAGGAAGCGGCTGGGCATCGCGACGGTCACTTCGCCGAACTGGGCTCTGGTCATCGCGAGGGACAGGTGCAGCCGCTTGCGCGCCCGCGTGATGCCGACGTAGAAGAGCCGGCGCTCCTCCTGCGGCCCCCCAGGCTCTCCGGCCGAGATCCGGTGCGGGATCAGGTCTTCTTCAACGCCCGTGACGAACACGGCGTCGTACTCGAGTCCCTTCGCCGTGTGCATCGTCATGAGTGAGACCGAGCCGGACTCGTCGTCGAGGTCGTCGGCATCCGATACCAGGGCGACTTCGGTCAAGAAGTCGACGATCGTGCCTTCGGGGTTGTTGCGCGCGAAGTCGCGGGCCACGGCCACGAACTCGTCGAGGTTCTCGACGCGCGCCTCGTCCTGCGGATCACGACTCGCACGCAGGGCGTCGAGGTAGCCGCTCTTGCCGAGCAGCAGACTGAGCCCGTCGGCCACCGCCGTGGAGGGCGGAAGCTCGCCGCTGGCCGGGATCAGGGTCGCGGTGGCTTCGGTCAGCACGGCGTCGAGCTGACCGATCGCCGCCTGGATCTTCGGGCCGACGCCGAGCTGGGCCGGCATCGACAACGCGTCACGGAAGCTGATGCCGTGTTCCTCGGCGAACCGCGCGATGGCCGTCTCCGTCACGTCGCCGATGCCACGGCGTGGCTTGTTCAGGATGCGGCGCACTGACATCTCGTCGGCCGGATTCGCCACCGCGACGAGATAGGCGAGCGCGTCCTTGATCTCGGCGCGGTCGTAGAACTTCGTGCCGCCCATGATCTTGTAGGGCACCGCCGAGCGGATGAAGATCTCCTCTAGCGCACGGGACTGCGAGTTGGTGCGATAGAACACCGCCATCTCGGAGTACGGCATGCCGGCACGGTGCAGTGCTTCGACCTCGTCGGCGACGAACTGGGCCTCGTCGTGCTGCGAGTAGCCGGTGAAGCCGATGATCGGATCGCCGTCGCCCTTGTCGCTCCAGAGCTTCTTGTCTTTGCGATCGAAGTTGTTGCCGATGACGGCGTTCGCGGCGGAGAGGATGTTCTGCGTCGACCGATAGTTCTGCTCGAGCAGCACCACTCGGGCGCCGGGGAAGTCGCGTTCGAACTCGCTGATGTTGCGGATGTCGGCGCCGCGGAAAGCGTAGATCGACTGGTCGGAGTCGCCGACCACCGTGAGCGAGGCACCGGGCTCGTCGGCATCGGCAGCGGGGGCGGGATCGGGCTCGAAGATCATCATGCCGTTCGAGGCATACGGGTCGGGAGCTGCTCCGGCACCCGACACGGGTCGCGTCAGCTCATGGATCAGCGCGTACTGCGCGTGGTTGGTGTCCTGATACTCGTCGACCAGGATGTGCCGGAAGCGACGACGGTAAGTGTCGGCGACCTGCGGGAAAGCGCGGAACAGGTACACCGTCTGACCGATGAGGTCGTCGAAATCGAACGCGTTGGCCTTCTGCAGCTGACGCTGGTAGTCGGCGAACACCTCGACGAACACGCGCTCGGCGGGATCGCTCATGTTGGCCTGACGCGCGTAGGACTCGGCGTCGGAGAGCTCGTTCTTGAGCTTCGAGATGCGCGACTGCACCGAGGCCGGGGTCAGCCCGTACGCATCCGCCTCGTGCTCCTTGACCAGCCGCTTGAGCAGAGCGCGCGAGTCGCCGGAGTCGTAGATCGTGAAGGACTTCGTGTACCCGAACTGCTGAGCCTCGCGGCGGAGGATGCGGACGCAGGCCGAGTGGAACGTCGAGATCCACATGCCCCGGGCGGCGTCCCCGATCAGTCCTTCGACGCGCTCGCGCATCTCGCCGGCGGCTTTGTTGGTGAAGGTGATCGCGAGGATCTGACTCGGCCAGGCCTCGCGTGAGCGCAGCAGCGAGGCGATGCGTCGCGTGAGCACGCTGGTCTTGCCCGACCCCGCGCCCGCGACGATGAGCAGAGCGGGGCCGCGATAGGTGACGGCCTCGAGCTGTTGCGGGTTCAGTCCGGCGAGGAGTTCGTCCTGTCCCTCCGCCCCGGAGGTGCGGGGGCCGGCGGTTCCGGGGACGATGAGAGGAGCTTCGGTCATGGCCTTATGAGTCTAGGCGTCGGCGCAGACACCGCGGCACGGGATGCGGGGGTATCGGCGGTGACGCAGGGGTGCACGGTCGACCCGTGCACCCCTGCGCGCTCAGGCGTCGCGCCTGCGACGGCGGACTGCTGCCGCGCCGGCGGTGAGGAGCAGCAGCGCCAGCGCGACGGCGGCGACCGGGAGCTCGGAGCCGGTCGTCGCCAGCGCGCCCGCACCCGTCTCAGATCCCGATCCTGCCGCTCCCGCGATACGGAGGTCCGCCCAGCCGAGGAGCCCACCGCTCGCATCGAACACGGCGATCCGGTGGGCGCCGAGAGGCGCATCGGCCGGGATGGTCGCCGTGATGGTCCCCGCGGTCGTGAGCGTCCCCGACGCGATCCGCATCGGCTCGGAGTACATCCACACCGACACGTCCGTGCCTGCGCCTGCGCCTGCGGAACCGACCGTGATCGTGACCTCCTGCCCCCGGGCCGCGACCGACGGGTTCACCGTCAGCCCGTTGCGGTTGTCGTCCACGAGTCCTGCGCCGGGGAGGGGCGGGGCTTCGCCACCGGGAGTACCGCCGCCTGTTCCCGGCAGCGTCCCGGTGCGCAGCGACTCGGAGGCGAAGCCGTCGGCGAACCACCACACCGGGCGCTGCCCGTCGACCGACAGTGAGGCCGGCGCGGTCGCGAAACCCTCGTTGTTGATGTCGGGCAGGCCGGCGGCACGGGCGTAGTGCGCGATGTCGGGCTGTGCGGTGCCGTTCAGCGTGATCTCCGCCGAGCGCCCCTGGCAGCCGTCGTCGCACACGGCCCACAGGGTGTCGCGCACGGTGTCGTAGTCGAGCGCCATCACTCCGGGGAGGCCGGGAGCGATCTCCGACACCAGCGTCGCCGCCCCGTCGGATCCGAGCGCGAACGCATAGACGTGGCCGTTGTCCTCGACCGCGACGAAGAACAGCCCGTCGCCGTGACCTGCATGATCCTTCGGGTCATACACCGCGCCCGACGTGTCGTCGAAGAGCTTCCCGGCGAGCGCGGCATCGGGCACCCACTGCACGGCCTCGATGCCGAGGTTCGCCCCCACGGCAGGGAGCAGGGCGGTCAGATCCCACTCCTGCTGAGCGATGAGGTCACCGCTCGACGCCTCGGGATCGACCTTGAGGACCACGTTCTGGTTGACGCCCTTGGCGCTGTTGTCCCGCTCGGAGGCCACGTACACGAACCCGTCTCGGTCGACCGTGATGCCCTCGGTGTCGGGGCCCGCAGCCCCCGGATCGGCGGCGTCCTTCTGGAAGCGCACGCGCTTGCCCGCATCCCAGCCGTCGGCCTTCTCGACCGAGCCGTCGGCGCGCGCCTCGAGCTTCCAGATGCGACCCTCGCCGTTGTCGACCGCCCACAGGAACGCACCGTCAGCGGTCTCCTGCACGTCGAGTCCGGAACTGTCCTCGAGGAACGTCGGGATGCTGTCGACGACGCGCACCTCGGCGGAACCGGGCCACGGCGACACGGCGACCTCGCCGGCACACACGTTCGTGGCGCCCTTCGTGGACTCCGCGGTCGCGGCGAACCCGCCGCTCGTGTCGGGGCAACGGCCCCAGGTGGTGGCGGCGTGGCCGGACCCCCAGGTGGTCTCGTCGATGAGCAGGTCGCCGTCGAACACGCGCACCGCGTCGCCGGAACCGAGACCGAACCCGAGCTGTGCCCGCTCGATCACGAGGTACTCCCCCGCCCCGAGGCGGGTTCCGGCCGGGATCGCGTACGCATGGGTGTCGTCGTCGTCCTTCACCACGACGCCCGACACGTCGAGCTCGGTGCTCGTCGGGTTCACGAGCTCCACCCAATCGTCCGGCGAGCCGCCGTCGGATTCGACCTCGTTGATGCGCACCGGGTTGCCGCAGGCGTTGCGGAGACCCTTGGTCGAGACCGCGATGTCGACGAAGTCGCCGGTACCGTCGGCACAGCGCGCGAGGACGCCGGCGGCATGCGCGGCATAGACGTGCTCGTCGACCGTGTTGCCGTTCGCATCACGGATGGTCACGGTGTCGCCGTTGCCGAGTCCGAACACGAAGTTCGCCGGCTGGTCGAAGACGAAGTAGCCCCCGGGCGGCAGCATCGTACCGGCGGGAAGCGGTGTGGTGTCGTCCGCGTGACCGGTCGGATCGTTGTCCATGACGGTCCAGCCCGAGAGGTCCACCGCCGTCGTGCCCGTGTTCACGACCTCGACCCAGTCGGTGCTGTCACCGTTCGACTCGATCTCGTTGATCACGACGTCGGGCAGGACGCACGAGTTCGTGGCACCGGGGGTCGGATGCGCGAGCACGAAGGAACCGACGCCGTCGGGGCAGCGTGCCAGGGTGGCCGCAGCGAAGTCGCCATCGATCGCCGCGTGCCCCTGCCACGGGAGCGTGTCGTCGATCATCGTCCCCGAGGCGTCGTAGAGACGGATGCGGTCGGCGCTGCCGATACCGATCGGCTCGCGGAATGCGGCCTCGACGCCTCCGGAGAGTCCGATCGTGCCCTCTTCGACGACGAGGAACTGCCCCGCCGCGATCTGCGTGCCCGGCGGGAACTGCCAGCGGTGATCGTCGGAGTTGTCGCGGATCTCGTAGCCCGAGAGGTCGAGCGCCTCGGTGCCGGGGTTGTGGAACTCCACCCAGTCGGCGGGTTGCGAGTCGACCTCGTTGATGAGGATGGAGCCCGCGACGGGAGCGACGGCGCAGTCGTTGGGAGCGCCGGGAGTCACCGTCGTCGCCGGTGCCCATGCCCCCGAGCCGTCAGGACAGCGCGCCCACACCGACAGCGGCGCGGTGTTCTCATACGCGTACGCGTCGACCTCGGTGCTGCTCGGGTCGAAGAGCACGACCTCGTCCCCCTTGCCGAGCCCGAAGTCGAAGTCGACGTCCTTCTCCAGCACCAGGAACTCGCCCGGTGCGAGCGAGGTGCCTTCCGGCGCAGCTCCGAAGCTGTCACGCTTCTCATCCGCGATGGTCCACCCCGCGAGGTCGACCGTCTCGGTTCCGGCGTTGTAGATCTCGACCTGGTCGGCGAGGCCGGTCGCGGCGTCGTCATAGACGATCTCGTTCAGGACGAGACTCGGAGCGGGCGAACCGATCGCGGCGATGGGGGTGGCGAGCAGGGCGGCGGCGCTCAAGGCGCACACCGCCGTGACCGCCGCTGCGCGGTGCAGGCGGGGCATGGAAACTCCTGGGGTCTCAGTCGGGTACCCGACCAGACCACCGATACCGCGTGGCCGCGGAGAAGCCCCCGGGTGCACAGGAGGTGAACGGGGGATGGCGGTCTGCCGCGACCGTCATCCCCCGCGTCACCCGGCGCCGGTGTCAGGCGATACGAGTGCCCGGCGGGAGGCGCCGGGCAGGCGTCCGCGTGCGCGCCCAGGCCCCGGCGAACAGCGACCCCGCGATCACGACCTGCACACCGAGGCCCACGAACCAGCTGGGCACCGACGATTCGATCACCTCCTGCGGCGTGGGATAGCCGCTGCCGTCCCGGTCGCAGTCGTCCCAGCGCTGCTCGAGCGGCGACTGCTGCGCCCCGCGCACGCCCGTCTTGATCTGGCCGAACAGGTCGACCGGGTAGCCGTCGGGCGTGAACTCGGTCGGCGTCGCATCCGCGAGCACCACGAAGGGATTGGCCGCGAGCGCCCACCACACCAGGTCGAACCGGGGCACCTCGTACATCGTGCTGACCTGCCACTCATCGCAGTCGACGTTGCCGTTCGCGTCGTACGGTCGCGAGTAGCTGGTCCCCTCGCTGCGTACCGCCATCCCGCCCAGCCCGAACGCGATGAGCGTGCCGAACACGAACGCGGCGACCACGAGGTACGTGGCTGCAACCGAGAACAGCGGGCGCGCGATGAGTCCGCTCAATCCGACGCCGATCGCGGCGACCACGATGATCTCCGCCGCGAGCACGAGCAGCGAGACGAGCAGCACGAGGGGGTTCGCTCCCCCGCCGAGCAGAGACAGGGCGAGGAAGGGAACGGCGACGAGGAGGAACGCCCCGCCGGTCGCGACGGCAGCGAGGAGCTTGCCGAGCATGATGTCGCCGGTGGAAGCCGCGGTCACCTGGATCGCGCCGAGGGTGGCGGCATCGCGGTCGCCGTTGATCGCGTTGCCGCTGAGCGTCGGCGACACCAGCACCACGAGCAGAAGGACGATGTTGACGACGATCGAGTAGACGCCGGCCCCGATGAAGTCGCCCCAGGAGTACACGGCGAATGCGAGCCCGGTGACCCCGAGCAGGATGAGCGCGAACACGCCCAGCAGGACGTACCAACCGACACTCCGCAGGCGCTGGGTCAGTTCGAGTCGGGCGATGATCCCGATGTTGGCGAGGCTCATGCTCCCGCCTCCGTTCCGGTCGGCGCAGGGGGTGCAGGGGGCCCGGGTACGGCTTGTGGCGTCGGCGCCTGCGGCAGGTTCAGGAACGTGTGCTCCAGGTCGCTCTGCGCAGGAGCGAACTCCGAGACCGGAAGGCCCGCGTCGACGAGGCGGCGCAGCGACTGGGCCGCTGCGTCCTCGCCCGCGAACCCGACCAGCACCGCGCCGCGGTCGTTGGCGAGCGACTCCGGAGCGAGCCCGAGGTTCGAGGCCACCTGCCACGTGTCGGCATTCATCCGCTCGGGCGTCGCGCCGGCGAGACGGACCCGCCACGGTCGCACCACGCTCTGGGAGGGAGCCGCATCCACCACGGAGCCGGCGACGAGGAACACCGCATCGTCGACGACCTCCTCCAGCTCCGAGAGGATGTGGCTGGAGATCAGCACGGTGCGCCCCTCCGCAGCGAAACGACGCAGCAGACCACGCAGCTGCACGCGCGCTTCCGGGTCGAGACCGGATGCCGGCTCATCGAGGAGCAGCACCTGTGGGTCGTGCACGAGAGCGCGCGCGAGACCCAGCTTCTGCTTCTGCCCGCGCGAGAGCACCTTTGCGGGCGAGTCCGCGAGCGGCGCGAGCCCGACGAGCGTGAGCAGTTGCTCGGCACGGACCTGAGCGTCCGCCTTCTCGATGCCGTAGAGACGAGCGGTGGTGACGAGGGTTTCGCGGGCGGTGAGCGACGGCCAGGCTCCCAGTGCATCGGGCATCCAGCCGAGCATGCGGCGCGCGGCGAGAGGATCGATCGCGGGATCGACGCCCCCGATGCTGATCGTCCCGGTGTCGGGGGCGAGGAGCGAGGCGAGCATCAGCAGCAGCGTCGTCTTCCCCGCCCCGTTCGGCCCCACGAGTCCGGTCACTCTGCCGGGGTCCGCGCGGAGCGAGGCCGCTCGCACCGCCTGCACCGTCCCGAACGCTCTGCTGACGTCTTGCACCACGATTCCGGTCATGCGGTCAGTCTGGCATCCGGAACACGGGGCCCCGGGGACCTCGGGGCGGATGCTCAGACATCGCGTCGCGTGGGTGACACAATCAGCTCATGCGCACGATCCTCAACGTCATCTGGGTCATCCTGGCCGGCTGGGCACTGTTCCTCGGGTATGTCCTGGCCGGCATCCTGCTGTGCATCCCGATCATCACGATCCCGTGGGCGATCGCCTCGTTCCGCATCGCCGCCTACGCGATCTGGCCGTTCGGACGCGAGGTCGTGAGCAAGCCGACCGCGGGGGTCGGGTCGTTCCTCGGCAATGTCCTCTGGGTCATCCTGGCCGGCTGGTGGCTCGCCATCGGCCACATCGTCTCCGGCATCCTGCTGTGCGTCACGATCATCGGCATCCCGATGGGCATCGCCGACTTCAAGATGGTCCCGATCTCGCTCATGCCGCTCGGCAAGGAGATCGTCTCCACGCGTCGCGGTTCCTTCGATCGCACGCTCTGAACCGTCGACCGGCGATCGGCACCGGCTCAGCCGCGGAAGAAGGCGACGCCGAGGTCGGGGTGGTCGACGAACACCCCATCGATGCCCTGCTGCGCGAGGACACCCCATTCCGACTCGTAGTCGCCGTACGCGCCCCTGCCGCCCGCACCGCGGAACTCGGCGGCCAGGAAGGCGTTCTCGGGACGGCAGGTCCACGTGTACACGAGAAGGCCACGTGCATGGGCGTCCGCGACGATGGTGTTGCCGCGATCGAGGAGCATCTTCTTGTTCACGCTGATGCCGTCGACGAGGCCGACGAGGCCATCGAGCCCGCGAGGGGTGACGGTCGCCTTGTAGGTCATCGCCTGCGCGCCCTCGACTGCCTTGCGGTCATACGGCCGGCCCGTCGCCTCGATCAGGTAGATGGAGGTCGCGGCGATGCCCCGCTCCCGAAGCTCCCCGAGCACCGTCGACTCGAAGGACTCGATCACGAGAGGCAGCTCGCCGTCGGCCCATCCCGCCGCACGCAGCTCCTGCGCGATGAGGGGCGCGAGCGCGAGGCCGATGCTCGCGAAGTAGGTGGCGTGCTTGACCTCGAGCACGACGCCGATCTCGCGGCCGTGCTCGGCGGAGCCTTCCCGCACGAGGTCGAGCACGTCGCGGAGACGGAGGATGGGCTGCGTGCCGTCGAAGCTCGCGCTCGACGCCCGCACCTCGGGCAGCCGCTCACGTCCGCGCAACGTCGACAGCTCGGCCCAGGTGAAGTCCTCGGTGAACCACCCGGTCAGTGCCTGCCCGTCGACGCGCTTGGTCGTCTTGCGGTCGGCGAACTCCGGACGCGCGCTGACGTCGGTCGTCCCGGAGATCTCGTTCTCGTGTCGCACGACCAGCACGCCGTCCTTCGTGGCGACGACATCGGGTTCGACGGCATCCACCCCCATCGCGAGCGCGAGTTCGTAGGAGGAGCGGCTGTGCTCCGGACGGTAGCCGGGCGCACCGCGATGCCCGATGACGAGGGGCGATTTCCTGGGCACGCTCTCAGCGTAGAACACCCCAGGAGGGGTACCTCCCGAGTATCGTAGAGGCAAGAGACCTACTACCCCCCTTTGGAGTGAGGCCCACCAATGAGCAACTTCGCTTTCAACAACCCTGCTTTCCAGCAGCAGGACCCGCGCAACGTCGCGACCTACCCGGGCGGACCTCAGGCTGCTCAGGGCGCGCAGAGCGCCTCGCTCCAGCACGGGGCGATGGACGCGGCGGCCAACGCACAGCTCGAGGGCATGTACGCCGCCCCGCCGGCCGGCGCCATCGAGACCGATCGCATGTCGGTCGAGGACACGGTCTGGAAGACGGCCGGCCTGTTCGGCATCCTGCTCGTCACCGCGGCCATCGGCTGGGTCATGACGCTCGGCGGTGTCGACGTTCCCGCGTTCAGCCGTGAGAGCACCTTCCAGCCGAACATGCTGCCGTGGATCGTCGGTGCGCTCGGCGGCTTCGTGCTCGCCATGGTCATCACCTTCACCTCGCGCAAGAAGGTGCGCCCCGCGCTGATCTTCGCGTACGCGGCGTTCGAGGGCCTCTTCATCGGTGGCATCTCGGCGTTCTTCGAGGTCATCTACCCCGGCATCGTCTTCCAGGCGACGCTCGCGACCGTCTCGGTCGTCGGCGTGACCCTGGCTCTCTTCGCGAGCGGCAAGATCCGCGCGTCGAAGAAGGCGACCAAGATCTTCATGATCGCGATGATCGGCTACCTGGTCTTCTCGCTGCTGAACGTCGTCCTGATGTGGACCGGCGTGCTGCCGCAGGACCAGGCGTTCGGCATGCTGAGCGCCAGCATCATGGGCATCCCGCTCGGCCTCATCATCGGTGTCCTCGTCGTGATCATGGCGGCGTACTCGCTCGTGCTCGACTTCGACCAGATCCAGCAGGGCGTCCGCAACGGCGCACCGCGCAAGTACGGCTGGCTCGGAGCCTTCGGCATCATGGTCACCGTGGTCTGGCTCTACGTCGAGATCCTGCGCATCATCGCGATCGTCCGCGGCAGCAACTGACCGCCGTTCATCGAAGTGGCCCGTCTCCCCAGGGAGGCGGGCCACTTCGTGTTTCGACGGGACTCTAGCTCGCGGCTCCGCTCGCCTTCCGCTCCAACAGTGACTTCTCACGATCATTGCCGGCGAGGCCTGCGGCCACTGCGAACTCGCTCCGCGCTTCCTCCTCGCGTCCGAGCCGTCGCAGCAGCTCCCCCCGGGTGGCCGGAAGGAGGTGATAGCCGCGCAGCACTCCCGACGCCGAGAGCTGATCGATGATCCGCAATGCGGACGCCGGGCCCGTGGCCATCGCGACCGCCGCCGCTCGGTTGAGCTCGACGACCGGAGATGGGGCGATCCGGCCGAGTGCCTCGTAGAGCAGCACGATCCTGTCCCAGTCCGTGTCATCGACGCTCGAAGCCACCGCATGGCACTCCGCGATCGCCGCCTGGAGGCAGTACGCGCCGCGTCCGCGCCCGAGGCGGTCAGCCGTCGCGAGCGAGGCACGACCGCGGGTGATGCGTCCGCGATCCCACCGGCCCCGGTCCTGGTCGGCCAACAGCACCGGATCGCCGTTCCGGTCCACACGCGCTCCGAACCGGGCGGCGGTGAGCTCCATCAGTGCGAGCAGACCGTGCACCTCGGGCTCACGCGGCATCAGTGCCGCGAGCACCCTGCTCAGCCGGATCGCCTCATCGCTCAGTTCCGGTCGCATCCAGTCCGGACCACTGCTCGCGGCGTGCGCCTCGTTGAAGATCAGATACAGCACACCGAGGACTGCCCCGATCCGCTCCGCCCGCTCTTCGCGCGGCGGGATCTCGAAGGGAGCATTGGCGGCGCTCAGCGTCTTCTTCGCCCGCACGATGCGCTGCTGAACGGTCGCCGTCGGCACGAGGAAGGCCCGCGCGATCTCCTCGCTCGACAGACCACCCACGACCCGCAGTGTGAGGGCGACCTGCGCCTCCTTCGAGAGAACGGGGTGGCACGCGATGAAGATCAGCCGCAGGACATCGTCGTCGACGGCGTCCGGGTCCCACAGCAGCTCCGGCGCGGCGGCCTGCTCCTGCTCCAGGTCGTGGGCGAGCGCCGCGACCCTGGCATCCAGACGCTCCGCGCGGCGCCACCCGTCGATGGCCTTGCGCTTCGCGACCGCCGTGAGCCATGCCCCGGGGTTGCGGGGAACCCCCTCCTCCGGCCACTGTCTCAGCGCGTCGACCAATGCCTCCTGGGCGAGGTCCTCCGCCAGGCTGAAGTCGCCGACCGTCCGGGTGAGGGTACCGACGATGCGCGCGGACTCGATGCGCCAGACAGCGGCGACGGCGCGTTCCGCCGACCCGTCTTCGGGGGCGGAACGCGTCGTCTCACCGTGTTCGGATGCGTCCATCACCGTGTGTCGTCGTCACTGCTGCGCGCGTTGCGCCTGCTCTTCGCGCCAGCCGGCTTCCTTCGCGATCCACTCGTTGTCGGCCGGGAAGTCCTCGACGCCCGTGACCCGACGCACCTCGAGGAACGAACCCGCGCCCAGGGGTGCACGGCTCGCCCACTCGGCGGCTTCTTCGCGGGACGACACCTCGATGATCCAGAAGCCGTTGAAGAGCTCCTTCGTCTCGCCGTAGGGGCCGTCGGTGATCAGGGGCTTCTCTGCGCTGAAGTCGACCACGAAGCCCTCGGCAGCGTCGGTCAAGCCCTCTCCCGCGACGAGCACACCGGCCTTCATCATCGACTCGTTGTACTTGCCCATGGCCTCGATGACCTGCTCGAACGGCATCTCCTTGTACGCCTCGACGGCGTCGTCGTTCGCACGCATGATGAGCATGAACTTCATGATGTTCTCCTTGTTCGCGGGGCCGTCTCTCGACCCTCTCACCTCTGGCGTCGAACGAGAATGCCTCAGATCGACATCCGCCGCCACTTTTTCTGCTCCCTTCGCACGCTCCCGTGCTCCCGTCGCGATATGACACCCGAATGAGCCGTTTTGGTTGTCATATCGCGACGGGAGCACGGGTGTGCGGGTCGGGCGGAGGCGGAGGCTCAGGCGCGACGCGGCGGGGCGGGGTCAGGCGCGACGGGGCGGAGCGGCGACC
>NZ_JRKC01000063.1:0-92564 GCF_000800925.1 Microbacterium sp. ZOR0019
CTTCCCCGCCGACACCGTCCCCCTGCCGCCCACCCCGCACTGGGACAGCTTCGACCGCGAGAGCCTCATGCGCACGTGCGAAGACCTCTTCGGTCAGGACGCCCTCGAGCGCGCCCTGGCGAACCTCGACGAATCGATGGGCGAGCAATGGTGGCCGGCCACCGCCGAGCTGGGGATCGACAGCCGGATCGCCGCGTTCATCGGACTCATCCTGGAACTGCTCCGCTCGTTCCGATCCCGGTGGGAGGGGATCCGCCGCGACCCCTCACACGCACGCCAGGTGGATGCCATCCTCCGCTCCATCGAAGGGTTGCTGCTCGCCATCATCAGCGGAAGATACGTCGACGACGCCTCCATCCGCGTCGCCGCCGCCGCTCTCCTGCTGCTCCACCGGCACGAGATCTAGTCCCGCCTACGCGCCGATACCCCGCAGCAGCACGGCCACCGTCGCATCCACCCGTCCGTCGCTCAGCGGTCGCCCCAGCAGAGCGGCATAGCTGGCCATCGCGATGAACTGATCCGCGATGGCCGCCGCATCCACATCGGCCCGCACGTCTCCGGCTTCGACCGCCCGTGCGACCCGTCCCGCGACCCACTCGCGGATCGGCGCCGCGAGCTTCTCGTTCAACGCCAGCCCGAGGTCGGGATCCGACGCGGTCACCACGATCAACGCGCGAGCAACCGCGACGCCCTCCGGATCCGCCAGCGCGGCGCTCATCGCCGAGAACCACGCCCGCAGGTCCGCCCCGAGATCGGCCGTCATCGGGACCGACACCTCGGCACCGGGCAATCCGCCTTCGAGCAGCGCCTCACCGAGGATCGCAGCCTTCGACGGCCACCACCGGTAGATCGTCTGCTTCGAGACCTCCGCAGCCTCCGCGAGCCCCTCGATGGTCACGGCGTCGTAGCCACCCGCGGCGAGCGCGCGCCGCATCGCCTCCAGCACGGATTGGCGGGCTTTTTCACTACGAGGACGAGGCACCTTCCGAGCGTACTCAGGCGTACACTGGAACATAAGTAGACGCACCGTTGCGTAACCCGAACAAGGAGAACGAGCATGGCCCTCACCGCACACTCCACCATCGGCGACTGGATGAACGACCCGACCGGCGGGCCCCTCATCCGCGGACTCTTCGAGAAGACCGGCGCCGATCCCGAGCTCCTCACCCCGGTGCTCGGACTCCCCCTTCAGCAGCTCGTCGCGATGAGCCAGGGCCAGCTCCCCCAGTCGGTCGTCGACGACCTCGTCCGCGCGGCCAACGGCGGCGAGATCCCCGAAGACGACGCCTCCGAGGGCTGGACCGAGAAGCCCACATCCGGTCGCTTCGCCGGCAAGACCGTGATCGTCACCGGCGCCGCCTCCGGGATCGGCAAGGCCACCGCCGCGCGCATCGCCCGCGAAGGCGGACGCGTGATCGCCAGCGACATCGCCGCCGAGAAGCTCGACGCGCTCAAGACCGAACTTCCGGACGCCGACATCGTCACGGTCGCGGGCGATCTCACGAAGCAGGACGCGATCGACGCCGTCCTCGCCGCCGCCGGCGACCGCATCGACGGTCTCGCCAACGTCGCCGGCATCAACGATGACTTCTCCCCCGCGGGAGAGACCCCCGACGCCGTCTGGGACCGCGTGATCGCGATCAACCTGACCGCTCCGTTCAAGCTCATGCGCGCGGTCATCCCCGTCATGGAGGCGGCCGGTCGCGGCGCGATCCTCAACGTCTCGAGCGAGGCAGGCCTGCGCGGCAACGCCTCGGGCAACGCCTACACGGCCAGCAAGCACGGCATCATCGGCGTCACCAAGTCGGCAGCCTTCATGTATGGACCGAAGGGCATCCGCGTGAACTCCGTGGCCCCGGGCGGCGTCGCGACCGGCATCCCGATGCCCCCGCACATGTCCGAGTACGGCTCCGGCCGGCTCGCCCCGTTCCAGCAGGCCATCCCGACTGTGGCGACGGCCGAGCACCTCGCGGCATCCATCACTTTCCTGCTGTCGGACGATGCCGTGAACATCAACGGTGCGATCCTCGCCTCGGACGGCGGATGGTCGGTGCAGTAAGCCGCACCCGCGAGACCGACGCCCCCGCCGACACGAAAGGCGGGGCATTCGCGTCTCGGCTAGGAGGAGCGCTTCGTCGTGAGTACTGCGGCGGTGAGAGCCGTGGCGATCAGACCGAGCAGTCCGACACTGAGCAGCACGAGTCCGGCGGGCCAGACGGCGAGCATGACCACGTCGTACATGTCATCGCCGAGCGAGTTCCACTGCTCGACCGTCCCCGTGCTCGTGAGCGCGATACCGACGATCGACGCGATCAGCGGGAGTCCCACCGCAACCGTCCAGGACCAGCGGCGGAAGATCGTCCGCTGCGCTTCCTCCGCTGAGACGGTAGTCGCATCACCCTGTGTCGCATCCATGCCTGCACCCTATCGGGGCCGGCGGCCCCGAGCCTCCCGCCCGGGCCAAACCCGCCCTACACTCGACCCATGCTGAAGCTCGCGTCGATCGTGATCCGCGTCACCGACCTCCCCGCGCAGACGCGCTTCTGGAAAGAAGCCCTCGACTACATCGAGCGCGACCCGGCGGTAGATGACTGGGTCGTGCTCAAGCCTCGCGAGGCCGAGACTCCGTGCATCTCCCTCGACGCGCACCACTCCGAGAGGGCGCTGCCGCCGCGCATGCACCTCGACATCTACGCCGACGACCAGACCGCCGAGGTCCAACGCCTCACCGGACTCGGCGCGCGTGAGGTGCACTGGGACGGCCGCCCCGCCGATGCCGACTACGTGATCATGGAAGACCCGGAAGGCAACCGCTTCTGCATCGTCGACCGTCCTGACTGGGCAGGATGGGAATCCTCGAGTTCTTCGTGAGTTCCCCTGTCAGAGCACGGGTCGCTTCCTCCGCGCCGGGGCACCTTCGCCCCAACAGCCTTAGTCGCTCGGCTCTGGACGAAAATCCCGGCGTTCCGCGATCACACGAAGAGGACCCTCCATCTGGTGGAGCCCTCTTCGTGTGGATCTGACTAGTTCAAGGGCACCGAAGTGACGTCGACGTCGCTCGAGAAGCCATAGGTCACGAGTGTCGTCGCGATGAGCCACGCGAGCGAAACTGCGATCACTGCGCACGCGATGAGAAGCAGATTCCGATCCTTCTTCGTCGGCTTCTGCGTCAGCTGGTAGATCGCCACTCCAAGCAGCGCGATCTGGAGAATCGCACCCCATGACGTTGCGAGAGTCAGCACGACTGCGCCGAGAGAAAGCCCGAGAATCCAGGGTGCCTTCGATCGTGTCGTTGTCTGGAGCATGCCCTGAGTTTAAACGTTCGTCAGGGAACCGCTAAGGGAGCGAGGGTTGCCTGACTTCGTCGTGAAGGTATGGAGTTTGTTCCAGGAAACCGGGGATCCCTTGAAGATGAAGCTCATCGTGTGACGGGCGCTGCACGTTCCTCGGCCACTCACGATGTATGAGGACTCCCTTACTGTGTCGGATACGGCGATCCCGTTGAACCAGCCCTGACAGTCAATGTTCCCCGTCACTGCCGTAGAAGTCGCGTAGTACTTGTACTCGATGACCCAGGTGCCGATCGGGATCCCTAGCATGTACGCAGTCTTGCTGTCCTTGGCGACCAAGGCGGTCGCCTTGGCTGCTCGGGCAGAACGCGACTGCTCCTCACGCGTCGGCAAAGCTACTGCACCAACCTCACTAGAGGACGACGCCTGCCACTCGATCAATGCCGCGGGATCGCTCTCCAGCGTTTCGAGGACGACATCTCGCTCCGCGGCGCTCAGCGACATGTACGCTTCGCCGATCGCAGCTTCTGTCTCTGCCGTCACATCGAGCGCTGCAGCCAACTCAAGCACGTCCTCCTGTCCAATGGAGTCAGAATCCGTACCACTAGCCAGTGCAGGTGATGCCGCGAACAGTGTCCCCACCGACAGCATTCCGACTACGGCCAAGGTGCAAATCTTCATTCGTCGCACGCTATCTCCGATCTACGCAGGCTGAATCTCAACCCGCGATGTCAACGTATCTGGAGGCACTGGAAGCGCGCTTCCCCACTTCGGTGGGCAGACGAAAGTCGAACACGCTCTGACTGATCGGGATCAACGCTGTGAAACTGATCGAGCCCGCTAGCGGCTCGGCACGGTTCGGTGGGCCACCGCTCAACCTGATGCAGAGCTACGGACGGTCGCGCTCCACCACCAACCGAACCACCGTCCCGACCACCGCGATCACGAGAGCCACGACCACCGGCAGCCACACCTCCGCGAGCACCATCGGGAACAACTGCACCGAAACCCGTGCCATCTCGGCGACATCACCGTCGAGCACCCGCATCCCGAGCCCGTACTGGATCGCCGTGAACAGCGCGGGCACCAGCCACAGCGAGAGCAGCGCCACCACCCACACCACGATCCGCGACGCCGGCCGCACCCCGCACCACACGAGTGCAGCGCCGACCACGATGGCCGGGATCCACCGCAGCAGCTCGGGCAGGAACACGGGCGGAAACACCTCGCCGGTGAAGGCCAGGAACCACCGGCCGACCCAGCTTCCGAACGGCACGGCCGCAAGCGCGACACCGAGCGCAGCGACGCCGACCGAACGGCGCGACGTCATCCGCAAGCCCAGCTGCGCCAGGAGGGCGGCCACGATCACGCCGCCCAGGAGCCCGGCGAAGTAGACCATCGCACGCGGGTCACCCCCACGGCCGAGCGCGAGCCCTTGGGCCAAGACACCGAAGCTCTGCATCATCGCGACCAGATGCACGACCGCGACGCCGAGAGCCGCCGGCCAGACGGCGACGTCGCGGCGCCGCGCGACCACGTGCACGGCGACGCCGGCGAACACCCCGCCGAGCAGCACCAGAGAGAAGAGCAGCGTCGCGAAGTACTGACTGAGCGGCAGCAGCACGAACGGCATGTCCTCCGGCATCGTCGGCGACGCCCACAGGTTCTGTAGCGGCAACGTGCCGGCGATCACCCACGGCAAGAGACCCAGCACACCACCCCCGATGCCGAGGAACAGCGGCAGAGCGCGCGACCGCTCGATCGGATCGGCAACGACGACGGGCGTTTCAGTCATAGAGAAGAACGTGTCACACGCAGACCGGGCTCCCGGGAAGACACGACCGAGTCCGCCCGGTCGGCGCCCGCACAGCTCAGCCGAAGAGCCCGGAGATCACATCGGACCGGGTCGCGCGGTGCGCGCCATCGCCTGCCGATGCGAGGAGAGAGCCGCGCGCACGGCCGAGTAGATCACCAGCCACGAGATGAGGATGCCGCTGAGGAACACGGCCGCCCAGAACAGGATGAAGAGAAGCACGTTTTCACCGAACATGGCCCCAGGATGCCCCCGAGGAGCTGCCGGATCGGTCAGACTCCCCGCATCCGCTCCAGAGCCACACGCACCAGCGCCGCATTGCTGGGCGCCGTGCTGCCATCGGGAAGGAGGAGCGTGTCTTCCAAGCCGATCCGTGAGGCCAGGCCGAGCTCGACCGCCAGATCGAACACGGTCCAGGTCGACCTCTCTTCACCGTGGAGCAGGATCGGGATGTCAGGTTCCTCCAGCCGGACATGCGCGATCATCGCCTCAGCATGCGCGCGCACCGTCTCCGCCGGCTCGTCCGGCAACTCGATCAGCACCCGCAGGCACTCGCCCCGGACGGGCGAACGCTTCCACACCTCGAATCCGGACGCATCCCACAGCCCCGCCTCCACCGCGATGCCACGATGCAGCAGCAGTGCAGCCACCTCGTCAGCACCGACCTCATGCCAGTTCACGGAGGCATGATCGGGCGCCTCCGTCCAGGACTCGATCGCGGCCAGGCGACGCTGGACATCGGGTTCCGCCCACGCCCCTGTCGTGACTCCCACCGCGACGCCGGGCTGCGCCGCGCGGACGGCTGCGACCCACCGCGAGACGTCCGGCGCTGCGAGACTGTCCTGCCCGCGCGCGTTCTTCGGGTGCACGTGCACCTCCCGCGCGCCCGCATCCACAGCCCGCGCCGCATCCTCGGCGACGACACTCGCATCCGCGCTCAACCACGGATGCTCGACCGGATCGCGGGCACCGTTGACACATGCCTGCAGCAGCATCCCTCCTTCGGACTCCTGGCGCGAAGGCGGATCCGAGGGCGCCCCGATCACCCGATCAGCTCACGCGGGTGGAGATCGTAGATGTGCGCCTCCGGCGAGGGCCCCTCCTCCGTGCGCACGGTGTGCGCGACCTGGCGCGCGACCGCCGCGCTGCGACCGACCTTCACCGCCTCGGCCTCATCTTCGAAGCTGCTGCCCAACGTCTGCGATTCACCCTCGATGCGGTTGAACCAGATGCCGTTGCGGTGGAACGTCTCGATATCGCCGGCGGCCATGCGGAATCCCTTCTCTCGCATTCCTTTCTAGGCCAGACCACCGACACCGGTAGAGCCCCTTGACACCCTCTTGACAGGAGCTCGAGGCGGAGGCCGTCAGCGCAGGAGACCGGCTTCCCGAACCGCCGCACCCATCGCCGTGACAGCCTCCGCGAGGATGGGACGGGGCGTCGCGAACACGACTCGCACATGGCTCTCCGCACCGCGCCCCAGCAGCCGTCCCTCGGTGAGCACGACCCCGGCCCGCTCACGGAAGAACTCAGCGGGCGGCCCCGGGATCCGCAGGGCAGCGGTATCGATCCAGCCGATGTATGTCGCCTCGGGAATGCGGTAAACCGCACCAGGCAGGTGTTCGTCCACCAGCGCCGCGAGCGCATGCCGCGACCCGTCGAGGTACGAGGTCACGTCCGACAGCCACGGCCCACCGTGACGGTACGCGGCGGTCGAGGCCACAACCCCCAGGGTCGACGCACCGTGCTGCACCGCGAAGCCGAACCGTCGATACCGCGCCTGGTCGGCGTCGTTCGAGGTGATCAGCTGCGCCGACTTCAGTCCGGGGATGTTCCACCCCTTCGAGGCGCTCGTCCCCGTGACGGTGTGCGCGGCGGTGGCATCCGAGATCGAGGCATACGGCACGAACGGGGCGCCGTCATAGCGGAGCGGGGCGTGGATCTCGTCCGCGAAGACCCGTCCGCCGTGCCGCTCCACCACCTCCGCGATCGCCTCGAGTTCTTTGCGACCGAGGAGCGTGCCGGTGGGATTGTGCGGATTGCAGAGCACGAGCGTGCGAGCTCCCGCGGCGAAGGCCTCGTCGATGCGCTGCAGGTCGTGCTGCCACCGCCCGTCGACCTCGACACCCGGGACCTCGATGACCGGATGGCCGATCGCCGGAAGATATGTCAGGAACGGCATGTACGCCGGAGTGGGCACGATCACGGGCGATCCCGCGGGCGCATACTCCCGCACCGCGACGCCGAGAGCCGCCATCACATCCGACACCGGGTGCACACGCTCCGGGTCGACCGCCCAGCCGTACTCGTCCTGCATCCACGCGGCGGTGGCCTCTCCGAGTCCTGCGGCCTGCGGGGGCGACAGGTAGCCGAGGTTCTCGTCATCGATCGCGCGGTGCAGCGCGTCGGCGATCTCGGGCGCGATCCCGAAGTCCATCTCCGCCACCCACGCGCCGATCCGACCGGGATGCAGGCTCCACTTGCGGCTCTGCGGACGATCGAGGTGCACTCGGGTGCGCGCATCGAACGGATGCGACGGACAGTCGTCAGGCATGGTCTCCTCCCGGGCAGGATCCGACCAATCTACGGACGGCCGCGTGCCGGTGCAGGTCAGATTTCGGTGCGTGACGACGCCCCAGGGGGAGGGGCTCGGATCTGCAGCGTTCACAACTCCGGAAGATTGCGCTCCGCTGGCGCTCAACCGGGTCCGGGAGACTCATCAGCAAGATTTCTCCTGAGTTGTGAACGCGACGCGCCGCGGCTGCCCCGCTGGTAACGTTCCCTTGATCGGCGACACCACACCTCGGAGGGCAGTGATGAGCGAACGAGCGCGCCGCCCGACCGTCAAGGAAGTCGCGACCCGAGCGGGCGTGAGCCCCATGACCGTGTCGCGCACCCTCTCCGGCGGACTCAACGTGAAGCCCGACGTGCAGCAGCGCGTCATGGAGGCCGTCGCCGAGCTCGGCTACCACCGCAACGAGAACGCCCGCAGCATCCGCCCCGGCCACAGCAGCGGACTCATCGGCGTCGCGATCACGAACATCGCCAACCCGTACTACAGCACCTTCGCGCTGGGCGTCGAGGAGGAAGCCGCCCTGACCGGTCGTCGCATCCTCCTCGGGAACACGTCCGAGGACGTCGCACGCGAGGCCGACCTCGTGGGTGACTTCCTCGGCCGCCGGGTCGACGGGCTCATCGTGGTCCCCGCCGGCACCTCGTCCGCGCACCTCGCCCATTCCCAGAGTCAGGGCGTCCCCGTGGTCCTCGCCTCCCGCCGCATCGAGGGACTCGCCGCCGACAGCGTCGTACTCGCGGACGACGACGGCGCCCACCGCGGAACGAGCGCGCTCATCGAGCACGGCCACACCCGCATCGGCTACCTCGGCAACGCGCTCTCGATCTTCACCGGTGAGCGCCGCTACGCCGGTTTCGTCCGCGCCCTGTCGGAACACGGTCTGACCGTCGACCCGGACATCGTCGCCACGAATCAGCAGACCGTCGACCAGGCCCGCGACGCCACCCGCACCCTCCTCGACGCCGCACATCCCCCCACCGCGATCTTCTGCGCCAACAACCGCAACGCGATCGGTGCCCTGAAGGAGATCAGCGCCCAGTTGAACGCCGGATCGCGCCGTGCCACCGACTTCCCGGAGATCGTGAGCTTCGATGACTTCGAGCTCGCCGAGCTCTCTCCGGTGCCGATCAGCGTGATCGACCACGACCCGCGCGAATTGGGCCGCGCCGCCACGCGTCTGCTGCTCGACCGTCTCGACGGAGGGAAGCTCGACACCCCGGCCCGTGAGATCGAGCTGCCGGTCTCACTCCGCGGCGTGCGCTGACTCCCTCCGCGCGCCTCGCACCTCGCACCTCGCACCTTCCGGATGCATGATCCCGCACCGGATGCATGAGCGTGCGCTCACACCGCGTCATGCACGCGTCCGCGAGTCATGCATCCGGCACCGAACCACCGGCATCCGGCATCCGGCACCCACACCCACCGCCACCGTCACCGCCACCGCCACCGCCACCGGCCACCGCCACCGGCCACCGGTACCGGTACCGAGGTGTTGACACCCCTCCACCGTATTGATAACGTTACCAATCATCGACGAGGAGGACCGATGGAGCTGTGCATCGACTTCGGGGGCACCGAGATCAAACTCGCCCTGATCGACGGCAGCCGTGTCGTCGCAGCACGCAGCGTCCGCATCGAAGGAACGAGCGCCGACCTCTCCGTAGCCGCCGCGGCAGCCCACCGTCTCCTCGACGAAGCCCATCGCCCCGCAGAGGCCGTCGGCATCGCGGTCCCCGGCGTCGTCGACCCGCACTCCGGGCGGATGCTGCACGCCAACGCGAAGTACGACTTCCTCCGCGACTTCGACCTGAGCACCTGGTCCCTGACCGAGTTCGGGCTCGCCGCCACGGTCGAGAACGACGCCAGGGCCGCCCTCATCGGCGAGACGTCGTCGGGCAGCGCCCCCGGAGAACGCGATGCGGTGCTCGTCACCCTCGGCACCGGGATCGGCACGGCGGCCATGATCGACGGCACACCTCTGCGCGGACGCACCGGGCACGCCGGCATCCTCGGCGGACACCTCACGGTCGACCTCGACGGGCCCCTCTGTCCGTGCGGCAACGTCGGATGCGGAGAAGCCCTCGCGAGCACGCGTGCCCTCCCGGAAGCCGTCACGATGACCGAGGTCTTCACCACCGACGCGCATGCGGCACTCCGGGTGAGGTTCCTGCACGTGTGGGGCGCGGTCGTCACGTCGCTCGTGCATTCCTACGACCCGGCCGTGGTGATCCTCTCCGGCGGGATCCTCCGTGCAGGAGACGCGGTCCGTGCGCCGATCGAAGCCCACGTCCGCACACACCTCTGGCCCTCGATCACGCCCCCGCGCTTCGTCGTCCCGCCGGAGCCCGAGCTCTCGGTAGCCCGCGGACTCAGCGTCCTGGCCCGTTCGACGACCACCCACACCGCAACACCGCAGGAGGAAAAGTGACCACCCCGATCAGCGACATGCACGAAGGGCACACGACCCGAGGTCGCTACGACACCCAGCCCACCGTGGCCCTGCCGGAGGGCGAGCGCATCCTGCGCGGCGGCGAGGGCTGGGAAGCAGCGGCCGAGCTCGCCGAAGCCTGTGCGCGCGTGACCGGCACCGCCCCCGTGCTCCTCGTGGACACGTACCCGGGCGTCGACCTCCCGACCCTGACGGCACAGGTGCGATCCGCCCTGCCGGAGTGGACCGTGCAGGATGTCGAGACCGCCGCTCGCCCGGTCGCCGAGGTCGAACAGCTGATCGCACCGAACCTCACCGACGACCGGGTCTTCGGCGTCATGAGCCACTTCACCCTCGCCGAGTTCTACGACGCCGCGCAGCTCGACGCCCTCGCCGCCGGCATCTCGCAGACCCCGACGGTCGTGATCGGCTGGGGCGCCGCTCTCCTGGCGTCGCGCCTGGACGGCTCCGCCGCGACGGTGCTCGTCGACATGGCCCGCTGGGAGATCCAGCTGCGCCAGCGCAAGGGTGCCACCAACTGGCGCGCCGACAACGCGGCGGAAGACAACCTGCGCAAGTACAAGCGCGGCTTCTTCGTGGAGTGGCGCGTCGCCGACCGCCACAAGCGCAGCCTCTTCGAGACACTCGACTTCGTGCTCGACGGCAACGCGATCGCCCCGGCCGAGCCGCATCCGGACTCCCCGGAGGCGGGCATGATCACGGGCACCGCCTTCCGGCAGGCGCTGAAGGATGCCGCGTCCCGGCCGTTCCGCGTCGTGCCGTTCTTCGACCCCGGCGTCTGGGGCGGGCAGTGGATGAAGAACCTCATCGGCCTCGACCCGTCGAAGGACAACTACGCGTGGTGCTTCGACTGCGTCCCCGAGGAGAACTCGCTGCTGCTCGAAGGCGAGGGCGGAGTGGTCGAGATCCCCGCGCTCGACCTGGTGTTCAGCCGCCCGGTCGATCTGCTCGGCGCGAAGACCTTCTCCCGCTTCGGCGCGGAGTTCCCGATCCGCTTCGACTTCCTCGACACGATGGACGGCGGCAACCTCAGCCTGCAGGTGCATCCGCTGACCGACTACATCCAGAACACGTTCGGCATGCACTACACGCAGGACGAGAGCTACTACATGCTCGACGTCGGCGACGACGCCGTGGTCTACCTGGGCACGAAGGAGGGCATCGACCGCGCCGAGATGCTGCAGGACCTGGCCACCGCGCAGGACGGCGAGCACCCCTTCCCGGCGGAGAAGTACGTCAACTCCTTCCCGGCCCGCAAGCACGACCACTTCGCGATCCCGGCGGGCACCATCCACTGCTCGGGCGCGAACTCGATGGTTCTCGAGATCTCGGCGACGCCGTTCATCTTCACCTTCAAGCTCTGGGACTGGGGCCGTGTCGGCCTCGACGGCGTGCCTCGTCCCGTGCACCTCGACCACGGCGCCCGCAACATCCAATGGGACCGCGACACGACGTGGGTCGGCGACAACCTCCTCGACCAGGTCGAGACCATCCGCACCGACGGTGACGTCATCGAGGAGAGCACCGGCCTGCACGAACTGGAGTTCATCGAGGTGCGCCGGCACTGGTTCGAACAGGGCGCCGACCACGACACCGAGGGCACGGTCAACGTACTCAACCTGGTGGAGGGGGACGAGGTGCGCGTGGTGAGCCCGACCGACGCCTTCGCACCCTTCGTGATCCACTACGCCGAGACGTTCATCGTCCCGGCAGCGGTGGGAGCGTACCGGATCGAACGGACCGAGAACTCGCGCAGCGCCCGCTTCGCGACCGTCAAGGCCTACGTGCGCGGCTCGCGCACGAGTGACAACTGAACACCGCGCACCATGCAGCATCCACCGCCGGGGACTCCCACCACAGGAATCCCTTGCACCGCATCCATCACCTTGGTAGCGTGAATCCAGATTTCTGGTAACGATACCAAACGAACAAGGGAGTTCTGAATGATTTCGCGACGCACGATCGCCGCAGCCGCGGCCGGTCTCCTCCTCGGCACCCTGGCGCTCGCCGGGTGCGCCGGCGACTCCGGTTCCGGAGAGGCCGGAGAGGTGACCGGCACGCTCAACTTCTACACCGACAAGGCAGCGTGGAAGCCCGACTTCGAGTCGCTCAACGAGGTCAGCGGCGACGCCGTCGACATCACGCTGAAGACCACCGGGTACTCCGACGCCAACCAGTACGACGCCTTCATCAAGCAGTCGTTCCGCACCGACAAGTCACCCGGCCTGTTCACCTGGCACACCGGCGACTCGCTCACGCAGCTGGTCGACGAGGGACTGGTCGCCGAGACCACCGACATCTGGTCCCAGGCCGTCGACGAGGGCTGGGTGAGCGAAGACCTGCGCGACAGCTACACCTTCGACGGCAAGCAGTACTGCGTGCCGATGAACATCGCCTACTGGATCATGTTCTACAACAAGGCCGCCTTCGCCGACAACGGCGTCGAGGTGCCCACCACCTGGGACGAGCTGAACACCACCGCCGAGACGCTGAAGGAGGCCGGGGTCACGCCGTACTACCAGACCAGCGTGCTGTTCACCTTCCAGTGGTTCCAGCACCTGGTCGCCTCCACCGATCCCGACCTGTACGCCGGGCTCACCACGGGCGACGTCAAGTACACCGACCCCGAGATCGTCGACATCATGAACGTGTGGCTCGACGAGCAGAAGGCCGGCTGGTTCAGCGACGCGGGGAGCACGACCGACCCCGCCGTCGGCCTCAAGCAGGGCGACTACGCCATGATCAACTTCGGCACGTTCTTCGCGGGCAACCTCGAGGGCGCCGGCATGACCACCGATGACTACGGGATGTTCGCGATCCCGGCCGTCAACGACAGCCTCGACACCACTCCGGTGGCGGTCGAGTCCGGTCCGATCTGCACGGCCGAGAACTCGAAGCAGCGCGACCTCGGTCTCGCCTACGCCGAGTGGTGGATGTCACCCGATGCCCAGACGGCCTGGAACGATGCGCACGGCGACGTCGCGTTCAACCCGAAGGCCACGGTGTCCGACCCCGCCCTGGCCGAGATCGGGGAGCAGATCGCCGGCGACGGCTATTCGCTCTACGACCGGTTCTTCGAAGCCATGCCCACCGAGATCGTGACCACCGCGATCGAGCAGTTCGGTGCCTTCAACGCCAACCCCGGTGACCCGATGCCGTTCCTGGAGAAGATCCAGGCCACGGCGGACAAGTACTGGGCAGAGCAGGAGTAAGCGAGCGGATGGCGCACCAGAAGACGCCGTACCAGTGGTCCGCCCGGGGCTTCGTCGCCCCGGGCGTGATCCTGGTCGCAGTCCTGCTCTACCTCCCGCTGCTGTGGACGGTGTTCCTCAGCTTCACGAAGTACAACGGGCTCGGCAGCCCGACCTGGATCGGCCTCGACAACTATGTCGAGATGTTCACCGACGGCGACTTCGTGGGCTCGGCCCTGAACACCGTGCTCTGGGTGATCGGCACCCTGATCATCCCGGTCGGCATCGGTCTCGCGATCGCTCTGCTCACCTGGAACCTCGGCGGCGGCATCTGGCTGCGCCTCCCCTTCCTCATCCCCTACGCCCTCTCCGGCATCGGCGTCGGCGTGGTGTGGTCGTTCATCCTCTCCTCGGGCGGCGCGCTCGACCAGGCGCTCGCGGCGTTCGGCATCACGGACCCGCCCCGATGGCTGCTGGATGCTCCGCTCAACACGATCGTCATGATCATCGCCTCCTCGTGGCAGGGCGTCGGCGTGAACGCGCTGCTGTTCACCATCGGACTGCAGGCGATCCCGAAGGAGCCGCTGGAGGCCGCACGCATCGACGGCGCCGGGGGTCCGCGCCTGTTCACCAGCATCCTGTGGCCGATGCTGCGTCCGCTCACCGCGGTCGTCGTCGGACTTTCGATCGTCGCGAGCCTCAAGACCTTCGACATCGTCTGGGGCATGACCAAGGGCGGACCGGGCACGGTCTCGGAGACCCTGGCGCTGACCATGTACAAGGAGACCTTCGTGAACAGCGACTACGGACTCGGATCCGCGATCGCCGTGTTCCTGACGGTCATCACCCTGATCGCCTCGGTGCTGTACCTGCGCCAGCAGCTCTCCCCGAAGAAGGAGATGTGATGTCGAAGATCATCAGAACGGCCGTGCTCGTCCTCCTGGGGATCGTGTGGCTGCTGCCGGCGTACCTCCTCGTGGTGAATGCGATGAAGGACCCGCTGACCTTCACGTCGAAGGAGTCGTGGATCCCGACCGACTTCCACTTGTTCGAGAACTTCGGCCAGGCGCTGGAGCTCTCGGGCATCGGCGACAGCATCGTGAGCACCCTCATCTACTCGATCGTCTCGCCGACCATCGCGGTGCTCGTCGGTGCCGCCGCCGGGTTCGCGATCGTGGCCCTGCGGCTCAAGCGCGGCTTCCTCTGGTTCGTCGTGATCTTCGGCGGAACCGTGTTCCCGCTGCAGATGGTGCTGCTGCCGCTGTTCGACGCGTACTCCCGCACCGGCCTGTTCGACACCCGCCTGGGGATGATCATGATCTACACCGTGATCTCGATCCCGTTCTCGGCGTTCGTGATGCGCAACTTCTTCACCGGCGTCGCGCACAACGTGTTCGAGGCCGCGGTGCTCGACGGCGCCACCACCTGGCGCATCTTCACGCGCATGTACCTGCCGATGGCGTCGAGCGCCCTCGTGGCGATCTTCATCCTGCAGGCGACCTTCGTGTGGAACGACCTGCTGCTCGGCCTCACGCTCAGCCAGTCCGACGACATCCGCCCCATCATCACGACCCTGTCCGGCATGCAGAGCACCTACGGCGGTGCGCAGATGTCGGTCGTGCTCGCCGCGGCCGTGCTCGTCTCCCTCCCCACCGTGGTGCTGTTCCTGTGCACGCAGCGGTTCTTCGCCAAGGGCCTCGCGCTCGGGCAGTACTGACCCCACACGCTTCCCGCCCCTCGAAAGGCATCATGCATCCCCTCATCCCCACCGTCGATGATCTCGCCGCCGATGCGGTGACCCACCACTTCGACGACATGATCGCGCCGACCGGCCTCACCAACATGCTCGGCACGGTGCGCGTGGATCATGACCTGACCGCGGTGAGCGCCGTGCAGTTCCCACCCGTGTCGCAGGGACTCACCCAGACGGCGGTGCTGTTCGTGGACGGTCGACTGTTCGCCTCCTACGGAGCGCCCGTCACGCACGAGTGGCGTCCGGACCGGGTGGTGCGGCGGGCGACCGTCGGCGACCTGGAGATCGAGACCACCACCGTGTGCGTGCCGGGGAGGACGGCGGTCGCGATCGACATCGTCGTGCGCAACACCGGGGCGATGGACAGGGTGGTGCGACTCGGACTCTCGGCCGCCGCTCGGGCGACCCGCTCGGACACGGCCTGGCTCGACGCCGAGTCCCCCTCGGAGCGCGACACCGCGACCGTCGACGGCGAGCGCCTCGTGTTCTCCTCGGCGGATGGCACGGCGTGGAGCGTGCAGGGGATCGTGGGGGGATCCGCCGCCCTGAGCGGTGTCGCCGAGCTGCCGGACGCCTTCGACGCCGGCATCGGAGGCAACGGCCGCGGCGGAGAGCTCACGGTGTCGCTGGCCGTGCCGGCCGGAGGAAGCAGCCGCACCGGATACGTGCAGGCGATCGGGACCTCCGCGGCCGACGCCACTCACACCTTCAACCTCGTCACGGCCGACGTCCCCGGCGCGGTGACCGATGCCGAGGAGTTCTGGAACCGCCAGCTGCACGCCGCGTTCGACCCCGACGACGCAGAGTTCACCGGCGCGCTGCCCGTGCTCGAGACGACCTCCGCTCCGCTGCAGCGCCTGTACTGGTGGGCCGCTCTGGGCGTGATCTGGTTCCGCCGGGACTTCGCGGGCAACGTGCTCGGGCGCTCGTACGACACCCTGATGCCCAACTACTGGGGCACCACCACGTTCATCTGGGACTACAGCCTGAGCTCCGTGAGCCACGCGCTGCTCGACCCGGGCGAGATGCGCTCCCAGCTGCGGCACTGGATCTCCCTCGACATCCACTCGCACTTCGGCACCTCGTCCCTCACCGGCGGACCGGTCGGCCGGTGGTACTCCGTCAACGACTACGCGATGACGCGGCTCGTGCACGACTATGTGCGCTTCACCGGGGACACGGCGTTCCTCGACGAGGTCGTCGGCGGCCAGACCGTCGCCGAATCCGTCCGGGAATGGGCGACCGCCTGGAAGGACCTGCGCCGAGGGACACCCCTGGCCGATTACGGAGAGATCGACAACCTGCTCGAGTGCGTGAGTTCGTACACGCACGAGGTCGCGAGTCTCAACGCCGCGAACGTGTGGAGCATGCGCACGGCGGCCTCGCTCGCGGAGCTCCAGGGCGACAGCGCCTCCGCGGCCGACCTGCGCGCCGAGGCCGAGGCCCTGCTGCCCGCGGTGATCGCGCGCTACGTCCCCGGCGAGGGCATCTTCACCGCCGGACAGCCCGACGGCACGCAGCTCCCGGTCCGGCACTGCTACGACTTCAGCGTGGTCGGGACCACGATCGCCGACGACCTGACCCCCGGTGTGCGCGACGACATGGTCTCGTTCTTCCAGCGCGAGCTGCAGACCGACAACTGGATGCGCGCCCTCTCCCCGTGGGATGCCGATGCCAGCTACAGTCCGCGCCCCGACCACCAGTGGAACGGCGCCTACCCCGCCTGGCCTGCGGATGCCGGTCGCGCGCTCGCCGCCCTCGGTGCCCCCGAGGTGCTCACCTCCTGGGTCGAGGGCTTGTCGCGCACCGCGAACCAGGGCCCGATGGGTCAGGCGCATTTCGTGGAGGAGGCCGTACCCGGGATCAACGGCGGCGCCCGTAAAGCCCCGCCGCAGCTGCCGTACATCATCGACTGGTCGTGCTCCTCGTCCGGCGCCTGGATCGAGCTCGTGATCGACGCCCTGTTCGGCGTCTCGGTCGCGGCAGACGGGACGGTGCGCGCCGCCGGATGCGTCGCCGCTCTCGACCCGCAGGCGGTGCTGCGCGGGTTGCGCGTCGGCGAGCGCCACTACGACATCCACGCGTCCGGAAGCATCAGCGAGACCGCCGGCTGAACCGGCCGACCACCACGCAGTACCCACACGAACACGAAGGAGTGATCGAGATGAGAAGACGCATGATCGCGGCCGGCCTGGCCGTCGCCTCCCTGTGCGCGGGAGCCCTGTTCGCCGCCCCGGCGAGCGCGGCCGTCCCCGCCGGCGGAGGGCACGGCAACGGGCACGGACACGGCAACGGGAACGGGCAGTGCTCGCTGGTCGACAAGACGCTCACGGCGACGGCGAGCGTGAACCAGGATCTGACCGAGACGTTCACGACCTACGGGAACACCGGTGGGGAGTGGACCGGCGGTGACAGCACCTACTCGCTGCCCCTCGGCAAGGGGAAGACCGGCTGGTTCTTCTCGGACACCTTCCTCGGCACGGTGAACCCCGACGGATCACGTCCCACCGACTCGCCCTTCGTGAACAACTCCGTCGTGGTGCAGGACCGCCGCGGCGACCTCACGACCATCACGGGCGGCACGCCGGAGGACCCGGCCGGCATCATCCCGCCCGAGCCCGACGGCAAGTGGTACTGGATCGGTGACCCGACGCCCGGCCGTCACGGCACCGTGCAGGTTCCGCTGCTGCAGTTCGCGCGCACCGGCACCGGGCAGTGGGACTTCGCGTGGACCGCGAACCGGCTCGCGACGCTCGACGGGCGGACGCTGCAGCTCGACAGCATCGTGGATCTGCCCTCCGCGACCGGCATCAACTGGGGATCGTGGACGCTCGAGGAGCGCGGCACGACCTATATCTACGGCATCGCCGACCCCGGCGGGGTGCGCTCGGCCTACGTCGCCAAAGTGCAGGGCAAAGACGGTCTCACGGGCACGTGGACCTACTGGAACGGCACGGCCTGGTCGGCGTCCGAGGCTGATGCCGTACCCGTGGTGCCGTATGTGGCGAACGAGTTCAGCGTGGCCCGGTTCCGCGACGGCTACCTGCTCGTCACGCAGGACACCTCCGAGCTGTTCAGCACCCGCATCGTCGCACGCACCTCGTGCTCGCCGACCGGACCGTTCACCGACCCGGTCGAGCTCTACCGCACCCCGGAGACCGGCGCGCTCGGCAGCTACGCAGACCCCGACGTGTTCACCTACAACGCGCACGAGCACCCGAACCTGCGACACGGCAACCGCATCCTCGTGTCGTACAACGTGAACACCTTCGACAACGTCGGCGACGTGTACGACGACGCCTCGATCTACCGTCCGCGGTTCATCGACGTGCAGCTGAAGGTCACCGGATGACCGATGACCTTCCGGTGCTCCGGGGGCTGCTCGCCTCCGGAGCACCGCTCACCTGGGTGTTCACGGGTGACTCGATCACGCACGGCCTCATCCACACCCGCGGCGCCCGCACCTACGTCGACCACCTGCACGAGCTGATCCGCGGTGATGCCGGTCGGGTGCAGGACACGGTGCTCAACACGGCGATCACGGGGTGGCGGGCCGACCTGATCCTCGGCGACTTCCCGCGCCGTGTGACGCACTGGCGGCCCGACGTCGTCACGCTCATGATCGGCACGAACGACTGCACCACACAATGGCTCGACCCCGTGATCGAGGTGACGGCGTTCGCGGCCTCGATCACAGAGGTCGTCCGGCGCGTCCGGGACGACGGCGGGATCCCCGTGCTGCAGACCCCGCCGACCGTGGACCTGCATCACGCACCCGACCGCGCCCGCATCGGCGAGTTCGCGCAGGTGATCCGTGACGTGGCCGCGCGCGAAGGGGTGATCCTGGTCGACCAGCACGCCGCGTTCACCGCCTTCTCCGAGGGGACCGGCCCCGGCAACGACGACATGGCGTGGGGGCTGCTCGACGACGCGTTCCACCCGAACGCAGCCGGACACGCACTCCTGGCACTCGGGTGGGCCGATGCCCTCGGGTTCGACGACGCGTCCTCCCCCGTCCGCACGGACCTCGCCGCACGCGTGGCCGTGGCCCGGCATCCGCAGTGGCCGCCCGCGTGACGGTTTCCGCGCGGCCGCGTGCATAACTCCTCAAAAACGTGCGTGTTCGACGCCGGATGGCCGACTGCAGACCGAAACGACCCCGCATTTGAGGAGTTGTTCACGGCGACAGCGGCGCGCAACTCAGGAACAGCGTCGCCCTCCTGCCCGGATCGGCCCCCGCGGGCTGAATCGGCGCGACCTTTCCTGAGTTGTGAACCGCGGCATCGGGCGACAGCTGCAAAGCCGTTCGGGTGTTAGGTTTTGAGTCGGGTATCGAGGCGGGAGCGCAGCGGTGGACACAGGCGACACGGAGCAGCGGGGAACCGCGGCGGAGCAGCGCAAAGGCTACGCGAAGGGCCAGGCGCGGCGGCAGGCTATCGTCGACGAAGCGCTGGAGTTGTTCTCGCGCACCGGGTATCGAAACAGCTCGATGCGTGAGATCGCCCGGCGGGTCGGGCTCACGCAGTCCGGACTGATGCACCACTTCGCCGACAAGGAGGAACTCTTCGCCGAGGTGCTGCACCAACGCGACGAGACCGTCCGCGGAGCCGCAGGAGAGCCCGCCGAGCACACGCTCATCGATCAGGCCGGCAAGGTCGTCGCACACAACCAGTCATCCCGCGGCCTCGCATCGTTGTATGCGATCGTGTCGGCGGAGGCCTCCGACCCGGATCACCCCCTGCACGACGAGTTCGTCGACCGCTACCGCTCCGCAGCGGACCGGGCGGGAGACCTCCTCCGCCGGGCGCAGGAGGCGGGCGAAGTGCGCACCGACCTCGACCCGGACCTCGCGGGGCGGCTGATCAGTGCGGTGATGGACGGGATCCAGCTGCAGTGGCTGCTCGACGAGTCCGTCGACATGGTGCCGCTCTTCGAGGAGTTCGTGCGCGGATACTTCCTCCCGTCGGATGCGCCGGAGGAATCGCCCGCCGCGGAGGGGTGACAGGGATCAGCCCACCTCGATCGTGAGGCGCACCTCGCCGGCCTCCTGCGCATCCCAGGTCGCGCGCGGAATCAACACCCCGCCCCGCCGGTATCGTCGCGGCACAGGGGTCGTGTCGACGGGGCGTCCGTCGAGCAGCACGCGCCGCACACCGTGCCCTTCCCCCGTGACCCGGTAGGTCGCGACGACGTCTCTGCCCCCGCACCGTATCTGCGCCGAGGAGCCGTCGAACACCTCGGGGAGCACCGGGTCGATCTGGAGCCCGTGCACGGTCCACCGGCATCCGAGCACCTCTTCGACCAGGATCCGCAGGATGAGTCCCGGCCCGGACGAATACACGCGCCACCCTCCCTCGAACGAGAACTCCGGATCGAAGAGACGATCCGGGTGCTCCTGCGCCTCATAGCGGTCGGCGAACCCCGCATCGGAGGACGAGTAGTAGCAATCCGACTGCCGCGCCGCGGCTCCGGGCACAGCCGATCGCACCCCCTGCGGTATCAGCAGCTGCAATGCCTTCCACGCCCGCTCCGCCAAGCCGAGTCGCAGCAGCGCCTGCACCCACCGGATGTGGGCATGCGAGTACATGAGCCCGATCTCGCGCCCCCAGAACGACGCCGCCTCAGCCCGCAGGAACGTCCGCGTGACCCCACCGTGATAGGGAAGGGGCCGGTCGAACAGGTAGATGCCGGTGGGGCCGTCGAGGTGCCGGTCCACGAGGCCGAGGTGGTGCGAGGCCTCTTCGGGGGTGAGCAGTTCGTCGCCGATCGCGTGGATCACCTGCAGGGATCCGTGCCCGATGTGCGTCCGGTCGTCCGCGGGGTGCACGAGCGGCTCGAGCCCGTCCGGGGTGATGATCGAGTACCCGCACAGCTCCCCGTCCACGAGGAGGCGCTCGCGGAACGCGGTGCGCGTGCCGGCCGCGAGCGACGCCATCCGGTCGGCGAGGTCAGGGGCGGCATCGACGAGACGGGGTCCGAGCGTCTCGAGTGCCTTGATCTCCAGCTCGGTCGTCCAGGTCGAGCACAGCGAGGCCGCGAGGGCGGGGCTGGCGGGCTGAAGGGCGTCGTTCCAGTCTCCGTGCCCATAGGCAGGCAGGCGCGGGTCGGCGCTGCGGCGTGAGGCCAGTCGTCCGAACGCCGCCTCCACGTGATCGAGGATCGATGAGGGCGGCGACAGCTCGTCCGTCCCGACGGACGACACCGGCTCGTGCAGGATGCCGTCGTCCCCCGTCGCCTCCAGGTACTCCCCCAGCGCCAGGAGCGGCCAATAGACCACGTCGCCGTGGCTGTCCCGATGCCCGGGTGCACGGTGGTCACGGAGGTACTGGAACCACTGGGGCCAGTCACCGTCGGTCTGCTGCGCGGAGAACACCGTGAGCAGCACGTCGCGCAGCACTGCCGGACTGTCGGTGGCCAGGAGCAGTCCCACCGGTCCCTGACTGACGTCACGGGTACCCCATGCGCCGCCCGTGAACTGCTCGAGCCCTCGCGGCGCCTGGTAGTGAACGGCCGCGTCCGCGACGAACGACGGCAGGATGCGGTTCAGGCGGCGGATGCTCTCGTCATCGCCGTGAAGCTCGGGAGCACGCCACGGCGCCCCACGCTCACCCGCGTCCGCCTGATCGACGAGCACGATGCGGTGCCGGAACACCGTCCCCGCGGGATGGACGCTCGCCCGCCACCGGTCGTCGCGGCTGCGGCCGTCGGCGAACAGCGAGCCGTCCTCTCCGGGGGCCGTGATCGCATCGGCATGGGCCGATACGAGGAGCTCGATGGGCGGGCCTTCGACGACCTCCACCTCGACGATCAGCTCCCGCAGGCTCAGCGTGCTGACCACCTCGATGTGCCGTCCATCCCACCGATAGACCCAGCGGACCCGGGGGCCGTCGACGATCCACGCGCTCGGGGTGCCGAGCATCAGCCACGGGCCGGTGGTTCCGCGGACGAAGAGCCGCAGCCCATCGGCGCGCTTGAGCCCGACGGCGCTGCGCCGCACCGAGAGGAGCGGCGCAGCGCTGGCATGCCCGATCGTGAGCTGCGAGGCGAAGACACCGTTCATCCACGCCGTGGAGGCGACCGTGAGATCAGCGGGATGCGGGCCCGCCGACACCCGCGAGATGTGACCGTGCGGACGCATGACGGCACGCTCCTTCGCGCCGGACACGACGTGGCGGCCGCCCGCCCAGTACGCCCAGGCGCCGTCCGGCCCGTCTTCCACCCCCTCGGCGTGCGCGCCGCCCACCGCGAGGAAGTCCTCCTCGGACAGGTCCTCGACGATCGCCGTGCGCACCGGGCTGAAGAGCGTCGGCACGACGGCGGCGAGGGGTCCGAGCCGCGGCGGCTCCGTGCGCCACGGCGTTCCTCCATCGATCCCCTCCACGAACGCCAGGTCACTCGCGTCCGTCCTGCCGGCGTGGTCGTCCACGACCACGATGGGAAACCTCAAGGCACGGGTCTCGCCGCACGCCAGCGTCCGAGTCTCCGTCTGCAGGCCCAGCAACGTGTGCTCGCCCTGCAGGCGGCGGGACGGAAGGTCCCGCGAGAGATCGAGTCCTCCGTCAGGGAACGCCAGTTGTCGGGCATCCGTGCACCACCCCACCACCCGCTCGGTGCTCCCCACGGCCATCCACGGATTCCTCGGTCCCGGCATGCTCTGCCGGACGGCGAGCCACGCGACCTCCGGCTCGCCGAGCGGCTGGACATCGAGGTAGTTCGACACGTAGAACTCGTTCTCACGCAGGCTCTCGGCCGCGGTCAATGCCGGATCGATCAGGTGCACGACGTCCAGCGCGACCGGCTCGGACCCGGCGTTGCGGAGGTGGACGCTCCAGCCGGCGACGCCGTCCGCGGGGTGCTCCCACCACACCTGCCACTCCACTCCGCGGGTCGTCCCCGAGACCAGCGCCGAGCCGTCACCGCGAGCGACCCGGCCCTCGCACGCGGGGCCGGTGAGCGGATGCGCGTGCACCCCCTCCGCGCTGCGGAACCGGAGCCAGACCTGGTGCGGCCCCGGTTCGAGCTCGCTGGCCGGATACTGCAGCAGACTGAGGGGCCCGGCCTGCAGAGAGCCCAGGGCTCCTGCCGACGTGAACTGCGCTCGGATGACGGGGAGGGAGTAGTGCACTTTCCTTCAATCTCTCTGGGGTGTGGGCGGCGCGGCGACGATCACTTGATGCCGCTGGTGGCGATGCCCTCGATGATGAATCGCTGGAAGAAGAGGAAGACGACCAGGACCGGCAGCACGACGACCGTCGCGCCCGCGAGCAGCAGGCCGAAGTCCGTCGCGTTCTGCCCCGTCGACACCAGCGACAGCGCGACCGGCAGCGTGTAGGTCTTCTCACTGCTGGCGACGACGAGCGGCCAGAGGAAGTTGTTCCAGGAGCCGAGGAAGGTGAGGGTCGCGAGCGTGGCGATGGCGGGGCCCGCCAGCGGCAGGTACACACGGAAGAAGATCCGGAACTCCCCCGCGCCGTCGAGTCGCGCCGCCTCCAGGAGGTCGCGCGGAGTGCCCAGGAAGAACTGTCGCATCAGGAACACCCCGAACGCGCCGGCGAGGAACGGGATGAACAACGCCGTCAGCGTGTCAGCGAGTCCGAGATTGACCACGAGGACGAACTGCGGGATGAACACGACCAGCCCGGGGATCATCAACGTGCCGAGCACCGCGATGAAGATCGCCTTCTTGCCCGGGAAGTCCAGCATCGCCAGTGCGTACCCGAGCATCGAACAGAAGAGGATGTTGCCCGTGGTGACGACGACGGCCACGGTCGCCGAGTTGAAGAAGAACCGTCCGAAGTCGAGCCGCTCGAACAGTCGCACGAAGTTGTCGAACGTCGGGTTCGCCGGCCACCAGGTCGGCGGCGACGCGAGGAGCTCGCCCTGAGTCTTGAACGCGCCGAGCACCATCCAGAGGAACGGCATCACGACGATCACGAAAGCGAGGATCACCGCGATGTAGATCCACACCCGGTTCCGGGATGCGCGCATCAGCTCTTCTCCCTACTCACACGGAACTGGATGAAAGTGACGACGATGACGACGATGAACGTGATGTACGCCATCGCGCCCGCGAGCCCGAAGTTGCCGAATCCGAACTGCCGGTAGGTGTACAGCGACACGGAGAGGGTGCTGTTGAGCGGACCGCCGTCGGTCATGACGAACGGTTCCTCGAAGAACTGCAGGTATCCGATCGTGGTGGTGACGACGACGAACAGCATCGTCGGCCGCAGCGTCGGCAACGTGATGTGCCAGAAGCGCTTCCATGCACCGGCGCCGTCGAGGGAGCCTGCCTCCAGGAGCGACGGCGGCACAGCCTGCAGGCCCGCGAGGAAGATGATCATCCCGGTGCCGAAGTTCCGCCACACAGCCATGACGATCAGCGAGGCCAGCGCGGTGCGCTGGTCTCCGAGCCAGTGCGGCCCGTCGATCCCCACCCATCCGAGCACGGTGTTGATGAGACCGTTGTCCGGCTGATAGAGGAACTTCCACACCACCGCGACCGCCACGATGCTGGTGATCACGGGTGTGTAGAAGCCCACCCGGAAGAAGTTGCGGAAGCGCTTGATGCCCTTGTCGAGCACGACGGCCGCGAGCAGCGCCACCGCTATCGTCAGCGGGACCCCGACCGCCACGAACACGGCGGTGTTGGTGGCGGCGCGCAGGAACAGCGGGTCTCCGAGAGCCTTGGCGTAGTTGTCCAGGCCGACGAAGCCGACGTTGAACGGAGTCTTGATGTCGGTCACCCGAGTATCGGTGAAGCTCATGAACATCGACTGGAACACGGGCCAGACGGTGAAGACCCCGAACAGGAGGCAGAAGGGGAGGGCGAGGATCAGGCCCGCCCGTGCCTCGCTCGAGCGGAAGCTCCTGCTTCGACCCGAGCGAGGCTGCCGAGCGGCGACGGTCATTCGCCGCCGAACCCGATCGATGTGGCCTCCTGCTGCACGGCTCGGAGCGCCTCCGCCGGATCCGACCCGGTCTTGGTGACCGCCTCCACCTGCGCGTCGAGGCTCGTCGCGATCTGCTCCCACGTCGTGATCGACGGCGGTGCCTTCGCGGTCTCGAGCTGCGTCCCGAAGACGGCGAGCTTCTCATCCGACTTCAATGCATCGGTCGTCCATGCCCCCTTGACGGAAGGCAGGTCGCCGACGATGTCGAACCACGAGGCCTGGGTCTCCTCCTCGGTGAGGAACTGCACGAGCTTCCACGCGGCATCCCGGTTCTTCGTGTTCGAGAACACGCCGAGGTTCGAGCCGCCGACGAACGAGGCCTCCTTCTCGGCAGAGGGCATCACCGCGACGCCGTATTCGTCGGCGAACCCCTCGCCGCCCAGCGCTTCGACGCTGCCGATCATCCAGGGACCGGAGATGAACATCGGCACACGGCCATCGACGAAGTCCGCCTCCGTCGTGCCCTCGGTGGGGGCGCTGTCGGCGAGACCGTCGGTGAAGAACGACTGGTAATAGGACAACGCGTCCGCGTTCTCCGGGGAGTCGAACGAGAACTCGGTCAGGGCGTCGTTCGTGATGTCGCCGCCCGCCTGCCACATGAACGGGAGCAGTGTCTGCCAGGAACCGGTTCCGCCGGGCTGCAGGCTGATGCCCCAGTCCACTCCCGGCTGCGTCTTCATGGCGGCCGCCATGTCGTGCAGTCCGTCCCAGTCCGTCGGCGGCTCGGTGATGCCGGCGGCCTCGGCGATGTCGGTGCGGTAGAACACGACGCGGGTCTCGACGTACCACGGCACGCCGTAGGAGACGCCGTCCACCAGGTTCGTGGCGTTCGCGCCCTCGAAGAAGACACTGTCGTCGATCTGCGCGGGCACCGGGTCGAGCGCGTTCAGGCCGGCGAACTCACCCATCCAGGTCGTGCCCACCTGAGCCACGTCCGGTGTGGTGCCTGACGCGATCGCGGCGATGAACTTGTCGTGCGCAGAACCCCAGGGCACCGCGGTGACCTCGACGTCGACGTCGGGGTTCTGCTCCTCGAAGGTCTTCGTCAGCTCGTCGAGGTTCTCCCCCTCGGCTCCCATGGCCCAGACGGTGAGGCTGCCGGTGGCTGGTCCGTCGGAGATGTCCTCCGCTCCTGCGCCCTCCGCGGGCCCGGCATCCGCCCTCCCGCAGGCCGTCAATGTCGCCAGTGTCACGCCGACGAGCGCGAACGCCGCCAGTCTCTTGTTGATTCTCATGTGATCGCCTTCCGATCTGATGGGGTCTTGCTTCTCGTCGACGCCTGGCGGACGCTGCTCAGGCGCGTCCGGCACCGAACCTCTCGATACCGATGACCGGGCGGAGCCGGCTTTCGACGGCCCGCGTCGCGAAGCCTCGACGGACGACGCCGTCACAGAGCACGTTGCCGATCGCGCCCATCACCATCGCCTGATCGAGCGAGAGGTGACGACGGGCGACCGTGCCCGATCGCACGGCGACGGCGTCGAAGAAGCCGCCGCGCCCGTACGCGTCGAAGTCCCGCTGGATGTTCGCGAGGTTCGTGAACGCCTCCGCCGGCTCGTGCATCATCGCGAGGAACGCGGCGTGCGGGGTGACCACGCCGTCTCCGTACGTCGGTGTCGGGTTCGTCGCCGGCCGACAGTCGCCGAAGCCGGGGTCGAAATTCGTTCCCTCCTGGTCGGACAGGTAGCCGTCGGGATTGAGTCCGAGCGCGTCGACGCCGTACTCGCGGTACCCGCCTGCCGGGTTGCTCGACGGGCTGAACCCCCAATAGCCGTAGCCGGCCTCGTCGAGACCGTGCTCGCGCTGAGCCCGCACGTGCAGCGGGTGATTGCGCCCCCAGCTCCCGGGCGCCCACCGGGCCTCCGGCACGAACACGTCGGGCATGAGCTCCTCGAACATGCTGCCGCCCCAGCCCGGCACGATGCGCATCCCGCGGTAGGTGTACGCGCCTTCGTAGACGTCGAGACCGAAGTAGGTGCGACTCTCACCCACGGGCTGCATCTCGTGCCACGACCAGTCACAGGAGGCCGGGAAGGTGCGCCAGGACGCGTAGTACTGCTTCCCGGGGATCTGTCCCGTGATGATCCCGAGATAGGTGGTGATGCGCGTCTCGGACACCACGGTGTCGTAGTGGTGCGTGGTCAGCCACACCGGTTCGCCGCCGACGTGCGTGCCCCGGTAGACGCCGCCCGGCCGGTCGTGGTCGAAGGGGAAGAAGCCGCCGTGAAGGAGTCCGCCCTCGCGCACCGGGTGCTCGGAGTCGCTGTTGTCGTTGTAGAACGCGTCCCACCGCATCCGGTCGAAGACCTTGGACGCCCAGCGCGCCGCGCCCCGATCCGCGTTCTTCACCGTGAGCAGCGCGGCACCCAGCCATCCGTTGTCGACGCTGGAGCAGAAAGGATGGATGACATCGCCCGAATCGGGCCACGTGCGCAGCGCCGTGCCCGTGGCTTCGTCGTACCAGTTGTAGTACATGCCGCTCGGGGCGTGATGCTCCATGCGGTCGAGGGTCTTCAGGGTGCGGATGAGACGCCCGGTCGCTTCGCCCCGTGAGATGAGGCCGAGCTCTCGGGCGACGAGCGTCGACCACAGATATCCACCGATGTTCGTCGGAGACGTGTAGCCGGAGCGCTCCCCGGCGCTGAGTCCCTCGGTGATGTTGTCGGCGGGGAGGCCGGTGCGCGGGTCGGTCATCGCGACGAGGCTCCGCCAGGTGTCGGCCGCCCAGCCCCGCACCTGGCGCGTGTCGAATCGGCGCGTCTGCGCGTTCAGGCCGCCGCGAAGAAGAGCGGGCGCCGCGACCGGCGACTCGACGGGTGCGGCAGCAGCCGGGAGCGCGGGGGTCATCGCGACGGTCGCGAGCGAGGCCGCTCCGGCCACGAGAAAGGTGCGCCGGTCGAAGGCTCGACGGTCGTTCATGTGCTCTGCTCCGTTCCACAGGACAGCTCTGCCCCGCTCAGGCGACGCCTCGCTGCGCCGTGCACCGACCATAGCGCAGAAAACCGTTCATGTGAACGGTTTTCTCTCGACAACCCCCATTCCGGGGGATCCGTCGACCCGTGGCGGGATCCAAAACGCGCCGGACGCGGTCTTCCACGGAGCGTTTTTGCACCCGCAATGCACGCCGAACCCGCGCCGGTAGACTGGACATGCCCCGCCGGCCCCTTCCCTTGGAGTGCGCGTGACCACCGCCCCTGCACCTTCCCCCCAGCACGTCCCCGACTCCGTCGAGAACGCGATCGCGACGCCCGAGAAGGAGCAGCCCTACGGGGCCCTCGGACTCAAGCCCGATGAGTACGAGCGCATCAAGGAGATCCTCGGCCGCCGGCCCACCTCGGGCGAGCTGGCGATGTACTCCGTGATGTGGTCCGAGCACTGCTCCTACAAGTCGTCGAAGAACTACCTGCGCCGCTTCGGCCAGAAGGTCTCCGACGAGATGAAGGAACGCCTCATGGTGGGCATGGGCCAGAACGCGGGCGTCGTCGACGTCGGCGAGGGCTGGGCCGTCACCTTCAAGGCCGAGTCGCACAACCACCCGTCGTTCATCGAGCCCTTCCAGGGTGCGGCGACCGGCGTCGGCGGCATCGTCCGCGACATCATCTCGATGGGCGCCCGCCCGGTCGCGGTCATGGACGCCCTGCGCTTCGGTGCGGTCGACCATCCCGACACCGCCCGCGTCGTGCATGGTGTGACCAGCGGCATCAGCTTCTACGGCAACTGCCTGGGCCTCCCGAACATCGGCGGCGAGACGGTCTTCGACGCCGTCTACCAGGCCAACCCGCTCGTGAACGCGCTCGCGGTGGGCGTGCTGCGTCACGAAGACCTCAAGCTCGCCAACGCGACCGGCGTCGGCAACAAGGTCGTCCTGTTCGGTGCCCGCACGGGTGGCGACGGCATCGGCGGCGCGAGCATCCTCGCCTCCGACTCCTTCGACTCCACCGGGCCGACCAAGCGCCCCGCGGTGCAGGTGGGCGACCCCTTCGCCGAGAAGGTGCTGATCGAGTGCTGCCTCGAGCTGTACCGCGGCGAGCTCGTCGAGGCGATCCAGGACCTGGGCGCCGCCGGTATCTCCTGCGCGACCAGCGAGCTCGCGGCCAACGGCAACAGCGGCATGAAGGTCTCGCTCGACAACGTCCTGCTGCGCGACCCCACGCTCACGGCTGAGGAGATCCTCATGTCGGAGTCGCAGGAGCGCATGATGGCGATCGTCGCGCCCGAGAAGCTCGACGCCTTCCTCGAGGTCGTGAACAAGTGGGAGGTCGAGACCTCCGTGCTCGGCGAGGTCACCGGTGACGGACGCCTCATCATCGACTGGCAGGGTGAGCGCATCGTCGACGTCGACCCCTCGACGGTCGCGGTCGACGGCCCCGTCTACGACCGCCCGGTCACCTACCCGACGTGGATCGACGCCCTCCAGGCGGACGCCGCCGAGAACCTCCCCCGCTCGAACGACCCGGAGACACTGCGCGAGCAGTTCCTCGACATCGTCGCCTCGCCGAACCTCGCCGACACGAGCTGGATCACCAACCAGTACGACTACTACGTGCTCGGCAACACTGCGCTGAGCTTCCCCGACGACGCCGGCATGATCCGCGTCGACGAGGAGTCCGGCCTCGGTTTCGCGGTCTCGACCGACGCCAACGGCCGCTACTGCCAGCTCGACCCGTACGCGGGCGCGCAGCTGGCCCTCGCCGAGGCGTACCGCAACGTCGCCGTCACCGGCGCCGTGCCGACCGCGATCACCGACTGCCTCAACTTCGGCTCTCCCGAGAACCCCGAGGTCATGTGGCAGTTCGGCCAGACGGTCGACGGCCTGGCCGACGGATGCTACGAGCTGGGGACCCCGGTCACCGGCGGCAACGTCTCGTTCTACAACCAGACCGGCGACGTGCCGATCCACCCGACCCCGCTGGTCGGCGTGCTCGGCATCATCGACGACGTCTCGCGCCGCATCCCCTCCGGATGGCAGGACGAAGGGCAGAACATCTACCTGCTCGGCACCACCTCGACCGAGCTCTCCGGTTCGGCCTGGGCGGACGTGGTGCACCAGCACCTCGGCGGTCTGCCGCCTGCGGTCGACCTCGCGGCGGAGAAGCGCCTCGCCGGTCTGCTCTCCGCAGCTCGCGACGAGTGGCTGATCTCCTCGGCGCACGACCTCTCCGAGGGCGGCCTCGCGCAAGCTCTCGCCGAGGGCGTCATGCGCTTCGGCGTCGGCGCCCGCGTCTGGCTGAACGAGATCCTCGAGCGCGATGGGGTGGATGCCGCATCCGCGCTGTTCTCCGAGTCGACCGGCCGCGTGCTGGTGACCGTGCCCCGTGAGGACGACGTGAAGTTCCGCGGCCTCTGCGAGGGACGCGACTACCCGGTGATGCGCATCGGTGTGACGGACGACGAGGGTGCGAAGCTCGAGGTCCAGGGCGTCTTCACCGTCTCGGCCGACGAGCTCCGCGAGCGCTCGCAGGCCACGCTCCCGTCCTACTTCGGTCCGACCGTCACGGAGGTCAGCGCATGAGCGACAACCTGAGCGAGGACTACGGCGACCTCGGCGAGAAGCGCAACCGGCGCATCCGCATCGTCGCGTGGACGGTCATCATCGCGCTGATCCTCGCCGGTGGCGGCGCGACGGTGCTGACGCTGCTCCTCGGCTGAGGCTCAGCGCCGACATCACGGCACGCGCGCGACTCAGCGCGTGAAGAGGTACCGGATCAGCTCGATGATCCCGCCGGGTCCGTGGCTCTCGCGGCCGAGCGACTCCACGATGATCGCCCCGAGGATCGCCCGACCGATCTGCGTGACGGGCGCGTCTTCCGGCAGCTCGCCGTCGCGGATCCCGCCGCGCAGACGCTCGGAGAGATGCTGCTCGACGCCGAGGCTCCCTCCGAGGTGAGCGCCGACCGCGGCATCCTCCGCGGCGGCGGCGACCAGCGACTGCAGCAACGCCTGACCCTGCGTCGTCTCGAGGATTCGGAAGACCGACTGCAGCCAGGCCTCGACGTCGGCGAACAGGTCACCCGTGTCGGGCACGACGAAATCGACGGGGATGAGGCGCCCGTCGACCATGCAGTCCGCGATCAGGGCACCCCGCGACGGCCACCAGCGGTAGATGGTCTGCTTGCCCACCCCGGCTTCCTTGGCGATGCCCTCGATCGTGAGCCGGTCGTACCCCTGGGCGTGGAACAGGCGGGAGGTCGCGTCGAGGATCGCTTCGCGCGCCGCGGTGCTGCGCACGGGCCCGCTGCGATGCTCGTTGACCATGGACTCAGGATAGCCACAGATCCCTAGACGAGACGTGCCGTATGATCTTTGGGTCTGAAGGAGACCACTGTGGCATCACTGCTGTACCGTCTGGGTTCGTTCGCTGCGCGCAAGGCCTGGACGGTGATCGTCTCGTGGGTCGTGATCCTCGGCCTCGGCGTCGGTGCCTTCCTCACCCTCGGCGGCACGCTGAGCAACAGCTTCGACATCCCCGGCACCGCCTCGGGCGCCGTGATCGAAGAGCTCGCCGACAAGCTCCCCGACACCGCCGGCGGCACCGGCACCGTCGTCTACCGAACCGAAGACGGATCCCCGTTCACCGACGAGCAGAAGCAGGATATCTCCGACCTCGCCGTGAGCGCGGAGGACCTCGACGGCGTCGCCCGGGTGATCGACCCCTTCGACGCGCAGCAGCAGCAGGACGAGCAGGCGCAGAAGCTCGCCGACGGTCAGGCGCAGATCACCGACGGCCGCACGCAGCTGGATGCGGCCCAGACCCAGCTCGATGACGGCAGGGCTCAGCTCGGGGCCGGGATCGCGCAGCTCACCGCCGCCCGCGCCCAGGCGGAGCAGTCCGGAGCCGGCCCCGAGCAGCTGGCCGCCCTCGATGCGCAGCTGGCCGCGCTGAACGCACAGGCGGCCGAACTCGAGGCCCAGCAGGCGACTCTCGCGTCGAAGAGAATCGAACTGGACGAGAACTCCGATCAGGTCGAGCTGGGCACGACCCTCCTCGCCCTCTCGGACGGCATCGGCGTGGTCTCCGAAGACGGATCGACCGCCATCGTCAACATCTCCTTCGTCGACCCGCGTCTCGAGCTCTCCGAAGAGGTGAAGCAGGGCGCGATCGAGCACTTCGAGTCCGCACCGATCGACGGCGTCGAGGTCGACTTCGGCACCGACATCGCACAGGGCGTCCCGGAGATCTTCGGCGTCGGAGAGGCTGTCGGTCTCGCGTTCGCCGCGATCGTCCTCATCGTGATGCTGGGCTCGCTCCTCGCCGCCGCCCTCCCGATCGTCACGGCCATCGTCGGTGTGGGCGTCGGCGTGACGGCATCCCTTGCGTTCTCGGGCGTGGTGAACATGGCCTCCGTGACCCCGGTCCTCGGTGTCATGCTCGGCCTCGCGGTGGGCATCGACTACTCCCTGTTCATTGTGAACCGACACCGCAAGCAACTGCTCGCCGGTGTCCCGGTGCGCGAGTCGATCGGGCTCGCGACGGGAACCTCCGGCACGGCCGTCGTCTTCGCCGGCACGACCGTGATCGTCGCCCTCCTCGCCCTCAACGTCACCGGCGTCCCCTTCCTCGGCCTCATGGGAACGGTCGGCGCGGTGTGCGTCGCGGTGGCCGTGCTGGTCGCGATCACCCTCGCCCCCGCCATCCTCGGCCTCGTCGGTCCGCGCCTGCTCAGCCGTCGCGCGCGCGGCACGATCGGCGAGGAGCACGCCGCGGGCAAGCCGGTGAAGCGCATGTCGACGCTCCGAGCCGTGGTCACCGCCGTCGTGAGTGTCGTCGCCCTGCTGATCATCGCGATCCCCGCGATGTCGATGCGACTCGGACTGCCGGACGGTTCGAGCGAGCCGAGCGACTCCACCAGCTACCGCGCCTTCCAGACCGTCGACGAACAGTTCGGCGCGGGCGCGAACGGCCCTCTGCTCGTCACCGCGACCCTGGACGATGCGGTCAGCGACGACGACGTGCTCGCCACGCAGGTCACGATCGCGCAGGCCATCGCCGACCAGGATGACGTGGTCGCCGTCGCACCGATCGCGACCTCCGACGACAACACCCTGCTCGCGTTCCAGGTCGTGCCGGAGGAGGGACCGAACAGCGCGTCGACCGAGACACTCGTGCAGGACCTGCGCTCGATGCCGGCGATCGACGACGGGATCACCCTCGGTGTGGCAGGTCAGGCCGCGATCAACATCGACATCTCGGAAGCCCTGGCGGGAGTCCTGCCTCTGTACCTCGTGGTCGTGGTCGGGCTCTCCCTGCTCATCATGATCGTGGTGTTCCGGTCGCTGCTCGTGCCGATCATCGCCACGGGCGGGTTCGTCCTCTCCCTGTTCGCGACCTACGGGCTGATCGTGGCGGTGTTCCAGTTCGGCTGGGGCGCCGAGATCATCGGACTGCACAGCACCGGACCGATCCTGAGCTTCCTGCCCGTGATCCTCGTCGGCATCCTGTTCGGGCTCGCCATGGACTATCAGCTGTTCCTCGCTTCCGGCATGCGCGAGGCGTATGTGCACGGGGCCTCGGCGCGGGATGCCGTCGCCCAGGGCTTCCGCGCCGGCCGCTCGGTCGTGATCGCCGCCGCGCTCATCATGGTGTCGGTGTTCGGCGGGTTCATCTTCTCGGAGTCGACGATCATCCGCTCGATCGGATTCGGGTTGGCGTTCGGGGTGCTGCTCGACGCCTTCGTGGTGCGGATGCTGCTCATGCCCGCCCTCATGCACCTGCTCGGACGCTCGGCGTGGTGGCTGCCGCGCTGGCTCGACCGCCTGCTGCCGAACGTCGACATGGAAGGTGCCGCGCTCGAACGCGACCACCCCGGCATGAAGGCGGTGGCCGTGCCGACCACGACCGACTCGGTACCGACGCGAACCCCGACGGTGTAGCTTCTCCCGCCGTTCGAATCGCGTGAATGGTTCGATCCCGGGGCCGTATCGAGCCCGTTGCGCGATTCGAGCCGAGGGCAGCCCCCGGTGCCTAGAGTGGTCGAATGACCGCCGACGCCCGTGATCGCCTGCTCGCACTGCGCGCTCGGGCCGAGGCGCGCGTGCAGGCCACCGCTGCGACGCTCGACGAGCTCACGCACGACCGTGAGGGCTCCAACGACGACGACGAGCACGACCCCGAGGGCGTCACCCTGTCGTCGGAGTGGTCGCGCCTGACCGGACTCGCCGAGGCCGCGGCATCCGAACTCCGGCAGGTCGACGACGCGCTGGTCCGGGTGGATGCCGGAACCTACGGCCTCTGCGCGAACTGCGGACGCCCCATCCCCGCCGGCCGCCTCGAGGCACGGCCCTTCGCCGAGTACTGCGTCGCCTGCGCCGAGAAACTCGGAGGCTAGCCCTGCCGTGCGCGGCGATCCCCAGTAGCATCCCGTCATGCCCATCACCCTCGAGAACGTCGGCATCGCGGTCCGCGACCTGGAAGCCACCATCTCCTTCTTCACCGACCTCGGTCTCACCGTGCTCGGTCGTGACGAAGTCAGCGGAGAGTGGGCGGCGACCGCCGTCGGGCTCGACGGCAACCACGCCAAGATCGCGGTGCTGCAGACACCGGATGGACGCGGCCAGATCGAGCTTTTCGAGTACATCCACCCCGATGCGATCGAGACGGACCCGACGCTTCCGAACGAGATCGGGATGCACCGTATCGCGTTCTCCGTCGACGACATCGACGGGTCCCTCGCCATCGCCGCCCGCCACGGATTCCACCCGCTCCGCGGCGTCGCGACATATCAGGACCTCTACAAGCTCACGTACCTGCGCGGCCCGAGCGGCATCCTCGTGATGTTCGCGCAAGACCTCACGAAGAGCTGACCGCCGCCGTTGCGGGATCAGAACCGCACCGGAAACCCCCGGCGGAGGCGCGTTCTCGATCCCGCAACGAAGCGTACGGGGTGCCGCCCGGCTCTCCGCGATCCGCCTCAGACGGTGGCGACGGCCGCCGCGATCGCCGCGCCCAGCTCCGTCGTCTTTGCCGTGCCGCCGAGGTCCGGCGTGAACGGTGCCGCCTCCGCGCCCCGGGCCAGCACGTCTTCGATCCCGGCGAGCACGGCGGCTCCGGCCTCCGGATATCCGAGGTGCTCGAGCATCATCGCGCCGCACCAGATCTGGCCGATCGGGTTGGCGATACCCTGGCCCGCGATGTCGGGCGCGGAGCCGTGCACCGGTTCGAAGAGGCTGGGGAAGACCCCTTCAGGGTTGATGTTGGCGCTCGGGGCGATGCCGATCGTGCCGGTGCAGGCGGGTCCGAGGTCGGACAGGATATCGCCGAACAGGTTGCTGGCCACGACCACGTCGAACCAGTCGGGGTGCAGCACGAAGTTCGCGGTGAGGATGTCGATGTGGAACTGGTCGCGGCGCACGTCGGGGTAGTCGGCACCCACCGCGGCCACCCGCTCGTCCCAGTACGGCATCGAGATCGAGATGCCGTTGCTCTTGGTCGCCGAGGTCAGGTGCTTCGCCTCGCGGCGCTGCGCCAGGTCGTACGCGTAGCGCAGCACCCGGTCGACGCCGGTGCGGGTCATCACGGTCTCCTGCAGCACGAACTCACGGTCGGTGCCCTCGAACATGCGTCCGCCGATCGAGGAGTACTCGCCCTCGGTGTTCTCGCGCACGACGTAGAAGTCGATGTCTCCGGGGGCGCGTCCGGCGAGCGGGGAGACCACCCCGGGCATGAGCCGGACCGGGCGCAGGTTCACGTACTGGTCGAACGCCCGGCGGAACTGGATCAGGCTCCCCCACAGGGACACATGGTCGGGCACCACATCGGGCCAGCCGACCGCGCCGAAGAAGATCGCGTCGAATCCGCGGAGAGTCTCGAACCAGTCGTCCGGCAGCATCTGTCCGTGACTTTGCCAGTACGCGGCACTCGCGAAGTCGAACTCCTCGAACTCGAGCGCGATGCCGAAGCGGGCGGCCGCGGTTCGCAGCACCCGCAACCCCTCGGGCATGACCTCGGGGCCGATGCCGTCTCCGGCGATCACGGCGATGCGGTGTGTGGTCGTCATGGGTGGTTCCTTCCGGGATATCCCCTGCTCCGGTCGCGATATGTCACCTGATTCGGTCGTTTCGGGTGACATATCGCGACCGGAACACACGAGGGGATGAGAGGAGGTGGGGGCGGGGTCAGAGGACGTCGCGCTCGGCGGGGTGGTGGCAGGCGACGCGATGCGTGCTGCCGGGGGCGACGAGCGCGGGCTCCACGAGCGGCGGCACGACCTCGGCGCAGATCTCGGTGGCCTTCCAGCAGCGGGTGCGGAAGCGGCATCCGCTCGGCGGCGACACCGGGCTCGGCACGTCACCGGTGAGCACGATGCGCTCGCGTGCCCGCTCGGCTCGGGGATCGGGCACCGGGATGGCCGACAGCAGCGCCTGCGTGTACGGATGCAGCGGCCGCTCGTACAGCTCGTCGACGGGTCCTTCCTCGACGAGTCGGCCGAGGTACATGACCCCGACCCGGTCGCTCAGGTGCCGCACCACGGAGAGGTCGTGCGCGATGAAGAGGTACGTGAGCCCGAGGTCGCGCTGCAGATCGTCGAGCAGGTTGAGCACGCCCGCCTGCACGCTGACGTCGAGCGCACTGACCGGCTCGTCGAGCACGATGACCTCGGGTTCCACGGCGAGCGCCCTGGCGATGCCGATCCGCTGCCGCTGTCCGCCCGAGAACTCATGGGGGAAGCGGTCGGCGTGCGCGGGGTCGAGCCCGACCTGCGCGAGCAGTTCCTCGACGCGGCGGTCGTGGTCCCCACGGTGCAGACCGTGGATCACGAGCGGTTCGGTGAGGGTCGCCCGCACCGACTTGCGCGGGTTCAGCGAGGCGTACGGGTCTTGGAACACGAACTGCACGCGGCGACGCAGGGCCCGCAGGCGCGTCCCCTCGACCCGGGTGATGTCGTCCTCGCCGAGACGGATCGACCCGCCGTCGCTGGACTGCAGACGGGCGACGCTGCGTCCGAGGGAAGACTTGCCGCATCCGGACTCGCCCACGAGCCCGAAGGTCTGCCCGCCCTCGATCGACAGACTCACCTCCGACACGGCCTGCACCACGTCACGGGTCCGACCGAACAGGCCACCGCCGACGCGGTACTCCTTGACGAGGTCCTGCACGGTGAGGCCCGCGCTGCGGACCGGGACGCTGAGGGGCGCGCTCATGTGACGATCTCCTTCTGCCACTCGCCGCCCCGCACGCAGGCGGCCGTGTGCTCTTCACCGACCGCGACCGGTTCGGGCACGGCCACGTCACACCGGCCGACCACCGTGTGGGCGCACCGCGGCGCGAAGCGGCATCCGGCGGGCCAGGCCGTCGCCACGGGGGGCTGCCCGGCGATCTGATACAGCCGTTCGTCCCGCGACGCCCGCCGGTCGATGCGCGGCAGCGAGGCGAGCAGTCCCGCGGTGTACGGGTGTGCGGTCTCGTAGAACAGCGGGTCGACGTCGGCCGTCTCGACCAGCCCGCCCGCGTACATCACGAGCACGCGGTCGGCGGTGCCGGCGACGACCCCGAGGTCGTGCGTGATGAGCAGCACCGTGGTGCCGGTCCGGCGCTGGACCTCGCGCAGCACCTCGAGCACCTGCGCCTGCACCGTCACATCGAGCGCGGTCGTGGGCTCGTCGGCGATCAGCAGGTCGGGTTCGTTCGCGATGCTCATCGCGATCATGACGCGCTGCCGCATGCCTCCGGAGAACTCGTGCGGATAGCGGTCGACGCGCAGTTCGGGCGAGGGGATGCCGACCAGGTCGAGCAGCTCGACCGCCCTGGCCCTGCGCTCGGCCGCGGTCGACTCCGGCCGGTGCACGCGCACAGCCTCGATCAGCTGGTCCCCGACGCGCATGACGGGATTGAGCGCGGTCAGGGCGTCCTGGAACACGATCGCGATGTCGTTGCCGCGGATCTCCCGCAGCTCGTCATCCGAGAGCCCGACGAGCTCCTGTCCACGGAAGCGGATCGATCCGGTGACGACGGCCTTCTTCGGCAGCAGGCCCATGATGGCCATCGCGGTCATCGACTTGCCCGAACCTGATTCCCCCACGATGCCGACCGTCTCACCCTCGTGCAGCACGAAGGAGACTCCTTCGACCGCTTTGGCGAGCCCCACATCGGTCGGGAAGCTGATCGACACGTCCTCGACCGCGAGGAGCACCTCCCGCCCGCTCACAGGTTCTTCCCCTGCGGGTCGAGCGCGTCGCGCAGTCCGTCGCCGATGAAGTTCACGCACAGCACCGTCACGAGGATGAACAGTCCGGGGAAGTACAGCAGATACACCTGGGGCGTTCCGACGTAGCCGGCGGCCTGGCTCAGCATCGATCCCCAGCTGGTCTGCGGCGGCTGCACCCCGAAGCCGAGGAAGCTGAGCGTCGACTCCGCGATGATCGAGGAGGCCACGGCCAGGCTCATCGCGACGGCGATCACCCCCGCGAGGTTCGGCAGCAGGTGCGAGATCACGATGCGCGGGCCCGATGCGCCGATGCCCCTGGCCGCGTCGATGAAGTCCTTCTCCCGCAGCGACAGCACCTGTGCGCGGACGACGCGGGCGATGTAGGTCCAGCCCAGCGCCGTGAGCGCGAACACGATCGTCGTGGGTGAAGGGCCGAGCCCCTGCAGGATCACGGCGAGCAGCGCGATCGCCGGGACGATCAGGAACAGGTCGGTGATGCGCATGAGCAGTTCGCCGATCCAGCCGCCGACGTAGCCGGCGATAGCGCCGACCGCCGTGCCGACGACCGTGGCGAGCAACGCCACCGCCAGCCCGATCGCAAGCGACACCTGGCCGGCGAACAGGATCTCGCTGAAGTAGTCTCGCCCGAGCTCGTCGGTTCCGAGCCAGTGCTCCGCCGACGGCGGCGTGGGTCCGAGCAGCAGGTCCTGCTGTCCCTGCGCATACGGCGCGATCAGACCGGCGCCGAAGCACGCGATCACCAGGACCACGAGGACGACCAGGCTCACGACGCCGAGCCGGTGTCGGAGGAAGCCCTTCAGCAGCTGGCGGGTGGGAGCCTTCTGCGGATCCTGCTCGGTCAGCAGCTCCTCGCTTCCGGCGATGCCTGCACCACTCATGACAGCCTCACTCTCGGGTCGAGCACCGCGTAGGCGATGTCGGCGATCAGGTTGCTGAGGACCACCGCGACCGCGACCACGAGCATCCACGGCAGCAGCACGAACACGTCACCGGCGACCAGGGACTGCAGGAACAGCCGCCCCATGCCGGGGATCGCGAAGATCTGCTCGGTCACGACGAGTCCGCCGATCAGGATCGCGGCATCCAGCGCCACGACCGTCACGAACGGCGCGAGGGAGTTGCGCACCGCATGCCGCCAGATGACCTGTCGTCGCGGGACGCCCTTCGCCCGTGCGGTGCGCACGTAGTCGCTCGACAGCGCATCGAGCATGGCCGCGCGCCCGAACCGGCTCCACGACGCGACGAGCGCGATCATCAGCGCGGCGACCGGCAGCACCAGATGGCGGATGTAGTCGAGCGCTCCGGTCTGCCCCGGGGAGTGCAACCCGATGAAGAACAGGGGCGGCTCGCTGAGCCCGAACTGCTCCTTCGGCCACACCGCGAAGGTCTGGATGAGGATCAGCCCGAACCAGAACGCCGGCATCGCGATACCGATGTACGAGGCTCCGGTGAGCAGGTTGTCGCCGAGCGAGTACTGTCGCACGGCCGAATAGACGCTCACGCCTCCGGCGATCAGCACGGCCACGACGAGCCCCCAGAACGCGAGCTGGAGCGTCGGCCACAACGCTTCGCCGATCAAGGGCAGCACGGGAGTGCCGGTGCGGGTGCTCACCCCCCAGTCGCCCGTCACCATCGCACGCAGCCAGAGGAAGTACTGCTCGGGGATGGAACGGTCGAGCCCCAACCGCTCGATCTCCCGGGCGATCGCCGTCGGATCCTGCGCCTGCCGGAGCTTCGCGAGCGGATCGAACGTCGAGCGCACGGCCCAGAACAGGATGAACGAGGCGACGAGGATCACCGGCACCGAGTACAGCACTCGCCGTGTGATGAAGGTGATCACGTCGTCGCCCCGTCCCTGTCCTGGCTCTCGAACCCGGTCGGCGTCAGCCGGCCAGGCCCCATTCGGCGAGGTTCCAGAACGGACCCTCGACCGGGTTGATCTGCAAGGGACCGCCGACCGTCTCGCTCCACAGCAGCACGTTCGGCACCGTGTCCAGCGGCAGCGACGGCACGTTCTCCGCGATCAACGCGTCCCCCTCGTGCGACGCCGCGATGCGGGCATCCGTGTCGATCTCGCTGTCGACCTGGCCGAGCAGGTCGTCGAGACCCGGGATGTCGACGCGGTAGAAGTTGATGCCGGAGTAGCCGTTCGCCTCGCTCGGGATGTTGACCGAGGAGAACGTCGAGCTGAGCGTGGGGTCCGGGAACGTGTCCACGAGAGCCCACAGGCCGGCCTGGAAGTCGCCCTGCGGCGCGGTCGTGCCGAACAGGTCGGCGGGCGTCACCTGATCGATCGTCATCTCGAAGCCGGCGTCGGCGAGCTGCGACTGCAGCACCTGCACGGTGAGGTCGCGGCGCTTGTTGCCGGCGAGGGTCTTGACCGCGAAGGTGGCCGTCTCGCCGTCCTTCGCCCACACGTCGTCGGAGTTCTTCGACCAGCCGTCGCCTTCCATCAGCTCGTCGACCTTGTCGAGGTCGAGCGTGTACCGCGAGAAGTCGTCGGCGGCGAACGGCGCGACCATCGGGGAGTTGAAGCTCTGCTGGGCTTCCTCGATGCCGAGGCTTCCGAACAGGCGCTTCACGATCGCGTCGCGGTCGATCGAGTACGCGAGCGCCTGACGCACCGCGACCGAGTCGAAGGGGGCGGCGGCGTTGTTCAGCCAGATCGCCTCGAGGTTGCCGCTGCGCGCATCGACCTGGGACCGGATGCCGGGCAGACCCGCCTCGATCTGGGTGAGCGCGTCGAGCTGCGGCGAGGGGTAGAGCGCGCTGACCTGACCGCTCTTGAGTGCCTGGAACGCCGCGGTGGTGTCGGGCAGGAACAGGAAGGTCACCCTGTCGAGGTGCGGCTTCTCACCCCAATAGTTCTCGTTCGGCACGAGGGTGACCGAGGTGCCGCGGGTCCACTTCTCGATCTTCCAGGGGCCGCCGCTGAAGTCGTAGCCGTCGGTCATGAGCGCCGCACGGTCCTGCCCTTCGAGCAGGTGAGACGGCATGATGCCGTAGACGCTGAACAGTGTGCGCCAACCGGCATACGCGGAGTCGAGCGTCACGACCGCGGTCTGCGGATCGCTCGTGTCGACGGCGGTGATGCGGTCGTAGCCGGTCTTGTCGAAGATGTCGTCGCCATCACGGATCTGCAGTGCGGTGTAGGCGAAGTCTGCCGAGGTGATGGGCTCGCCGTCCGACCACACCGCTTCGGGGTTGATCGAGTAGGTGATGGTCTGCGTGCCGTCGGCAGCGACCTCGGCCACCGGCTCCTCGGTGACGAGGTCGGAGGGGACGGGCACCCATTCCTCATCGACCTGGCGGGTCTGGAAGACGGCGGGCATGGTCGGCACCTGCATGACGTAGGTGCCCCAGATCGACCCGGCGCACGTGGCGATCCAGTCGGTGCAGTCGGGCTCCTGCTCGGCGCCGATCACGAGCTCACCACCGTCGACGACGGCGACCTCGCTGGGTTCGGGCGTCGCGGACGACGGTGCGCAGGCGGCGAGGGAACCGACCAACGCGGTGACGGTGAGCGCGGCGATGAGCACGCGGCGGGATGCGGGTACAGCGGTGCGAAGCGGTGATTTCGACATGGACGGATCTCCAGTGATCGTGCGACTGAGGGACAGTGCGAACGTGCTGTCGTGCGGGTATTGGTCCGACTCTAGGACTGACCGGAATAGATAGCAAGCCTTTTAGTCAATGTTCGTGACTAGTAGCGAGATTCGTTATCCCAACGCTCGCCGGCGAGGGTCCGCAGGGCGAGTTCGTGCATGCGGCGCTGGTCGTGCGCGGCACCCTTCAGACCCGTCGGCTCATGCCCGCCCTCGAAGATCTCGAGCACGGCGTCACCGCCGCGGGCGCGCAGGCGATCGACGTAGCCCTGCACGCCGATGACCGGAGTGCGGGTGTCGACGGAGCCCTGATTGACCCAGACGGAGGCCGTGACGTCGTCGAGGTAGGTGATGGCCGAGAAGCGTTCGACGAGCTCGGGCGGGACCCATGAACTCCACACCGTGCGCACCGCGGGGTTCATGGCCTCGATCGTCACCGACCAGTCGGCGACCGCCACGTGGGCGAAGCCACCGGCGAACAGCTCAGGGAGACGTCCGACACTGAGCAGCGTCATGTGCCCGCCGTAGGACGCCCCGGTGATGAACGTGGAAGCCGGATCCGCGAGGCCCTGCGCGCGCAGCCAGGCGATCGCCGCCGCGACATCCTCGATCTCCCGGTCGCCCCCGGCGTTCCAGAAACCTTCGCGGAACGCACGCCCGAACGTCACAGAGCCGCGGTAGTTGAGCGACGCGTAAGCGAAGCCGGCATCCATCCAGGCTTGCGCGGACGGGTTGTAGTGATCGACGGCGACCAGGTTGGGGCCGCCGTGGATCTCGAGCACGGTGCCGATCGGTGCGCGCCCCGCGGGACGCCCCGACCACAGCTGCACCGCGGTACCGTCGGCGCTCGTGACGAGGGTCGAGGTCAACGGTTGCCCGGGGGGAACCTCCGCGTGTGCGATGAGCGTCACCTCACGCCCGTCCGCGGTGACCTCGGTCACCCGCAGCGGCACGTCCCAGCTCGAGCGCAGCGCTCGTACCGCTCCCCGAGGCGCGTAGTACGACGTCCAGTAGTACGGATGCAGGCTCGCGACGTCCGGCTCCGCGAAACTCCCTCCTTCGAGCACGGTCCGTGCCGTGCCGTCGGCTTCGTCGAGCTCCAGCAGCCGATGGATGCCGCCGTCGACGTGCAGAGCGAGCACCCGCCCGGCAGCGGCGTTCCAGTCGAGGGCGATCACCTCTCCGGCGAGGTGGGGCAGGTCGAAGTCGTGCCGCTGGCCCGTGCGGACATGCCAGATGGCCGGACGCGAGAAACCGCTGCGCTCGGTGTTGAGGAGCAGGCGTTCATCCCCGGGCTCCGAGGAGAAGCCGACGGCACGGACCGGCCCGGCCGGCAGGTCGTCGAGCGTGGCGACGGGCGTGCCGCTCACGGCGTCGACCACCGTGATCAGCGGACGACGGATACCGGGGTTGTGGGCGGTCGTGTCGATCGAGACCAGCGAGGCGTCGGCCGACGGCAGACCGAACCAGGCCTCGACGGGGTGGGAGTAGACGACCTTCGGCTCACCCCACGGAGCCGCCGGGATCACCAGCACGTGGAAGCCGTCCTCATCGACGACGGTGGCCACCAGGGCGGAGCCGTCGTGCGACATCGTGAGGCCGCGCAGGACGTAGGGCTCGCGGCCGGGGGTCAGCGCGACGCGCTCACGACCGTCGATCGAGGAGGCGACGAGGGTCCCGACCTCGGAGCCGCCGCCGTCGTCGAGGTCGACGATCCACCGTCCGTCGTTCGTGACGATCGCGCCCGTGCTGACCTCGAAGGGCAACGGCTCCCCCGGAGCGTCGGGTGCATGCCAGAGGCGTCCGCGAGCACCGTCCGGATGATTCTCGACGACCAGGGCGAGGTCTTCGGCGCCCGAGGCGGGGCGCACGGTCATGAGGTACGGCACGGTGAAGTGCTCCTCGACCGCATCCGTCGTCGGCTCTTCCGGGCTCTGCAGCATCCTTGCTCCTTCTCACCTGGTCAATGACGTTGACTATAACACTGGCTAATCGATTCGGATAGGGTCTCACCGCATTGTCGATGCCACTGACAGACACCGTGACGACGGTGGGGTACCGTGATCTCTGCGTGACCGATACGCGATGACGAACGGAGTGCTCCCGATGGCAACACGGAAGGCCGCGGAACCGGCGAAGACGCCGACACGCGCCACGAGCTCGACCGCCCGCCCCCGCCGCGCCCGCGATTCCCTCAGCCGCGACATCATCGTCGCCGCTGCCGACCGGGTGGTCGAACGGGACGGGCTCGACCGCCTCACCTTCCAGGCGATCGGCGAGGAGCTCGGCGCCCACCCGACCTCGATCTACCGTCACTTCCGCGACAAGGACGAACTGCTCCTCGCCCTGATCGACACCCTCCGCGCCCGCTCCTACAGCGGCGGCCTGGTGGCGACCGACGACTGGCTCGACGACCTGCGACGGCAGGCGCACCTGATCCACGACCACTACATGCGCTACCCGGAGTTCGCGTTGCAGATGGCGCTGCGCCGCCCGACCGACTTCTCGTCGATGGAGTTCTCGATCGGGGCTCTCCGCCGCGGCGGGTACGACCGTGAGCAGGCTGCGCTGTACGCCCGCGCGCTCGGGCAGCTGATCCGCTCAGCGTCCAGCATCCAGGCCGCCCTGACCGCTCTTCCCGCCGATGTCCAGGACTCCGACGAGCTCACCTGGCAGATGGACTTCCGCCGGCTCGACCCGGAAGAGTTCCCCGCGATCACCTGGGCCGGAGACACCCTTCCCGCCGTGCGCGATCCGCGTGCCTGGGAGACCGCCCTCGACCTGCTGCTGGAGAGCATCGAACGGCACGCTCCCGGGACCTGACGCCCGAGCCCGTGTGCGCGCCTGGAGGGACGCACGCCCTGAAGGAGCACACACGTCCTGAAGGAGAAAACACGCCCTGAAGGAGACCACGCATCCTGAAGGAGCACACACGTCCTGAAGGAGAAAACACGTCCTGAAGGAGCGTTCTGGGCTAGGAATCCTTCAGAACGAGAGATCTCCTTCAGGATGAGAGAGCCCTTCGGCGCGAGCAGTCTCCTTCAGAGCGAGAAATCTCCTTCAGAGTGAGAGATCTCCTTCAGGATGCGGGGGTGCGAGCGGATGACAGCTCGTCGAGCATGCCGGTGAGCAGGTCGATCCGCTCGATCATGGAGTCGATCGAGACCCACTCGTGGTCGGCGTGAGCCCCGGCACCGCGGGGTCCGAGACCATCGAGGGTGCGAGCACCGACGGCTGCCGTGAAGTTGCCGTCGGAAGCACCGCCGGCCGACACCGCCTCGACCTCCGGATGCCCGAGCCGTTCGGCGACGAGCCGCGCGCAGGCCAGCAGGTCGATCGATGAGCGCTCCTCCATCGGCGGACGGTTGATCCCGCCGATGACCTCGACCCCCACTCCCTCGGTATGCGGGTCGAGGCCCTGCATCGCGGCATCCACCCGCTCCAGCTCGTCGAGCGTCCAGGCCCGGACGTCGACGCGCACCTCCGCGTGCTCGGGGATGACGTTCGTCGCGGTTCCCGCGTGGGCGACCGTGGGGCTGACCGTGGTGCCGCGCTCCTCATCGGCGAGCTCGGGCAGCGCGAGCACGTGGTGCGCCAGCTCAATGAGGGCACTGCGCCCCTTCCACGGCTCGAGTCCGGCATGTGCCGCGCGCCCGGTGAGCGCGACGCGATAGATGCTTCCACCGCGGCGGGCGATCTTCAGCGCCCCGTCGAGGCTCGGCTCGAGCACCAGCACGGTGCCTGCGCGAGCGGCTTCGCGTTCGATGAGGGCGCGCGAGGTGAGCGAGCCGACCTCCTCGTCACTGGTGAGCAGCACCGCGACCTCACCAGGATGAGCGACACGTTCGAGGGCCGCGGCCATGATCACGATGCCGGCCTTCATGTCGAAGACGCCCGGGCCGGTCGCGCGGTCGCCCTCGAGCCGGAACGGCCGGTGCCGGATGGTGCCCTGGGGGAACACGGTGTCGAGGTGCCCGAGCAGCAGCACCGACGGCGCGGACTCCCCTCGCCACAGCAGATGCTCGACCCCGTCGACGCTCTCGATCTCGCCGCGCACCCCCAGCACGGGTTCGATCCAGGAGCGCACCAGAGCCTGCGCCTCGGCGAGCGCAGCGGCATCCCCGGTCGGCGTCTCGATGGACACGAGTGCGTCGAGGCGTTCGATCGCCTGGGCGCGGACGTTCATGCCGCGACCGCCTCGGCGAGGAAGACCCGGAGCGCGGCCGCCGTGGCCCGCGGGGCCTCTTCGGCGAGGTAGTGATCCGCGTCGACCGGGGCGCCGGTGACCGCAGGCGCGTAGGGAGTCCACGCCGCGCACACATCGAAGTTGCGCCCCACGTAGCTGTGCTCTCCCCACAGCGCGAGCACGGGCACATCCACTCTGCGCCCTGCGGCGCGGTCTGCGCGGTCGTGGTCGAGGTCGATGCCCGCGGCCGCGCGGTAGTCGGCGCCGGACGCGTGGACGGTGTCGACGTCGAAACAGCGGAGGTACTCCGCGTACGCCTCGGGCAGCCGATCACCGTCATGTCGGCGACCGGTGAAGCGGCTGCGCAGCCAGGTCTCGCGGTCGGCGGAGATGAGCGCTTCGGGCAGCCCGTCAGCGCGCGCGAGGAAGAACCAGTGGAAGTAGGCGGTCGCCATCTCGCGGTCGACGTTCTCGAACATGTGCAGCGTCGGCACGATGTCGAGCACGGCCAGCGCCGTCACGGCCTCCGGATGGTCGAGCGCCATCCGATGCCCGACCCGCCCGCCCCGGTCGTGGCCCACCACGGCGAAGCGTTCGAAGCCGAGCGTCCGCATCGCGAGGACCTGATCCGCCGCCATCTCACGCTTGGAGTAGCGCTCGCCGCGCGGCTTCGCCGAGTCGCCGTAGCCGCGCAGATCCGTCGCGACGACCGTATGCGTGGTGGCGAGCTCCGCCGCGACCTCCTCCCACATGGCCTTGGTCTCCGGATACCCATGCAGCAGCAGCACGGCGGGGCCCGATCCACGGACTTCTGCGGCGATGCTGATGCCGTCGCAGTCCAGCGTCATCGTCGTGCGGGAAGGGGTCATCATCGTCCACTCGTTCCGGTCTCGCTCGCGGTCCATGCGCGGCCCAGTCATCAAGTCATTCTCGTTGACTATACCGCTGACCAGAAGAAGCGCCAGCTCCCGTCGCACTTTCGCACGCAATCGGACCGAGAGACGCGCGAAAGTGCGACGGGAGCTGAGGGTCGATCAGTCAGGGAAGCGCAGGACCGCCCGGACCCGCACCGGGCACGGGATAGTAGACCGGCGGGGCGTCGTCCCATGCCGACGGCAGCATCAGCAGGTCGTCGTAGTGGTGCATCGCGATGCCGCCGAACGACGCGTCTCCCTCGAACGCCGCGTACGTCTTGTCGAGCTCACCCTCGAGGTAGGTGCGCCCCTCCTCCCAGAACGTCACCGTCTCCGGGTCGCCCGTACCGGAGAGGTCCTTCGTCTCGATGCCGACCACGACCGAGTTCGGTTTGCCGATCTGATTCGCGTAGTCGATCTCGTGCTGCGCCTGGGCGATGATCCCCGCGCCGCCCTCAGCCGTGTCGCGGTAGTCCATGATCGCGATGTAGTCGGTCATGTCCTGGATGTGATCACTGAGCGCCTTGGTCTGCCCGTTCCAGGTGATCGTCGTGCAACAGGCCGACGAGTCCAGCCAACGCGGGATGGCAGGACCGACGAGCACGGGGAGCCCCGAGGCGTCACGGCGCTCGATCAGCGTGTCGAGGATCTCGAGCCACCGATTCGGAAGGCCGCCGTTGCCCGCTTCCTTCCAGGCACTGAGAATGTACGGCTCGATGTCGACGTTGATGCCGTCGAAGCGCGCCGCCGCAGGAACGGCCAGGTTGTAGTCGAGCACCTTCTCGAACTCGTCGACCGCGAAGTGCTCGAACTGCTCCAGCGCACCGATATACGGCGGGCGGGTGCCTCCCGCGACCGTGGCCTGCACGTGGTATCCGCGCCCCCGCGCCCACTCGACGAATGCTGCGACCTCGGCCCGCGAATCGCGCAGCATGTCGGTGGAGCCGTACTTGTCGACGCCGAGGTAGATGGTGCGGATGGGGTCGGATCCGAAGGTCACGGTGTCATCCATCACGGCGCCGAGCCGATCGCGGGCGTCCTGGTCGAAGACAGCCTCGTAGGAGGCGCGCTCCCAGATCCACAGAGCCCGGTCCTGGTCGTAGACCGCCGGAGCGACGGGGGTCGCGCCGCCGAGCGCGACGTAGGTCGTCGAGGAATCCGCGCTGTGCCCCGAGGAGTCCGTCGCCCGCGCCTCGATGCTCGCGAACCCGGACCCGCTCACCGGGAAGGACGCCGCATAGGCGCATCCGCCCTGAGCCGTCGCGCTCTGCCACGCACCGCCGTTCACGCGCACCTCGACGACATCGAGCGGACGGTCCGAGTCGACATCGACCTCGACGTCCAGAGTCGCCCCCGCGTACGCGCCCTCATCCGGCGAGGTGATGGTGACGACCGGCCGGGAGGCTGCGGGGTTGTCCACCTCGACGGCGAGGAACTCCGACCAGGTCGTGTAGAGCGTGGTGAGATCGCGCGCGCGGACGGCGAGGTCGAGTCGCCCGTCGACGTCGGCGATGTCGAGGTCGACGGTCCACGTGCCCTGCGTGCCGGTGACGGGGATCGGGATGAGCTCCTGCGCCCCCACCACCAGCACCAGCTCGGATGTGTTCGCGAATGTGCCCTCGACCGTGAGGGTGGACCCGCTCACGGCGTCGCCGTCGACGGGCGAGGTGATGGTGAGCTCGGTCGCGACGGCCTGTGCGGGGGCGGGTGCGCCCGCGGTGACCGCGCCTGCGGCGAGAAAGCTCGCGGCGACAAGCACCGAAAACCAGCGTGTGCGTCTCATCAGTGTCTCCTTCCGCTCCGCCGATTGCGGAGGCGTCGTGACTGCCACCGTGACCCGGCACCCGGTGAGGGTCAACGATCCGCCGCGCAGGAGGAAGGAATCGAGGAAGGACTCGGGCGTTGCGCGTCGTCCCCGTGCGGTGCGGAGAGCGTCAGATCCTTGCCAGAAGGCCCCCGAATGAATACGGTTGCACTGGAGGATGTGCGGTAGTCGGTCCCAGGGAGGGCGACATGGGAGCTTTTCCGAAGACGCAGCCGCTGTTCGTGAGCCTGGCGCAACAGCTCCGCACTCGCATCACGACCGGCGAGTGGTCGACCGGTGAGCGCCTGCCGACGGAGGCGGCGCTGGCGGCGACCCATGCCGTCGGGGTGAACACGGTCCGCCGTGCGGTCGGGATGCTGGTCGAGGAGGGCATCGTGGTGCGCCGACAGGGCTCGGGCACGTATGTATCCACTCAGGACGGACGCCCGCCCGCGGTCATCGGGGTGATCGTGCCGTCGCACGGGTACTACTTCCCCACCGTCGTCGGCGGGATCACCGAGGTCACCGCGGCTGCCGGAGCGACGGTACGGGTCGAGTCCAGTGAGTACGACGACGCCCTCGAGATCCGCCACATCCGCGCGCTGCTGACCGCGGGGTGCACGGGACTGCTCATCACGCCCACCCTGCACCTGACCGACCCCTCCGCCCGCCTCGACCTGCTGCGTGCGCTTCCGATTCCCGTCGTGCTGATGGAGCGTGTGCCCCGAGATTCCCCGCCCGACGACACCCTCTCCGCCGTGTGCACCGACGTCGTGGCGGGCGGGTATGCGGCCGTGCGCCACCTCGTCGGACAGGGGCGACGGCGCATCGGCTTCCTCGGACGCCGCGACACCGCGACAGCCGACGCGGCGTGGCTCGGGTTCTGCCGCGCCGTCGCCGACCTCGCGATCGCCGACCTCCCCGGGGCATCTGCACGTCGCGACGCATGGTCGACAGCGTCGCTCGCCGACTATGCGGAGACGGCGCACTCGCTGCATCTGGACGGGGTGGTGTGCCTCGGCGATCGCGAGGCGGTCGCCCTGCTCCCCCATTTGCATCGCAAAGGCCTCACCGTTCCCGACGACGTCGCGCTGGTGGCCTACGACGACGAGGAGGCAGCGGACGCGGTGGTGCCGCTGACCGCGGTCTCGCCGGCGAAGCGCGAGATCGGGCGCCTGGCCGCATCGACACTGCTCCGTCGAATCGCCCGGTCGGACGGTGGTGCGCCGGTGCGGATGATGGTGCAGCCCACCGTGCGCGTGCGAGCCTCGACGGCTCCCCACGGCCCCCGTGCAATGCAACCGCTTGCATCTACACCGATCGCATCTTAGATTGGTGTGCAGGGGCACACTCGGCCCCCACGCACACCAGAGGTGATCCGTGCCTGCCACCCCGAGCCGCCGCTCTCCCCGCGCCCCCGTACGCATCGTGCACCTCGGACTCGGCGCGTTCCATCGGGCCCATCAGGCCTGGTACACCGCGCTTGCCGATCCCGACCGGGAGTGGGGGATCGCCGCATTCACGGGGCGCTCACCCGCCGCAGCCGCCGCGCTCGAGCGACAGGACGACGTGTACACACTGCTCACCCGGGGCAGTCGAGGGGACACCACCGAGACCATCGAGACCATCGTCGCCGCGCATGACGGCGCCGACACCGATGCGCTGTGCGACTATCTCGCCCGCGCCGAGGTGACGGTGGTCACCCTGACGGTCACCGAGAAGGGCTACCGCCGGGCGACCGGTGGCGGTCTCGACTTCGACGACCCGGAGGTCGCCTCCGACCAGAGCGTGCTCGCCGCCGCGTTCACCGCGGACACGCCGACCGTGGCGCGGGGTGCGCTCGCGACCATGCCCGGGCGACTCCTGTGGGGACTCGAGGCACGCCGCCGCGCCGTGCCTGACGCGACCATCGCACTGATTCCCTGCGACAACATCGATGACAACGGCCCCGCCTTGCGTACCGTGCTGCGCGATCTCGCCAACACCCTCTCGCCCGCTCTCGGCGACTGGCTTGAGACACAGGTCGATGTCGTGAGCACCTCGGTCGACCGCATCACTCCGCGCACCACGACGGAGGAGATCGACGCGGCGGCGGCGCGCATGGGCGTCCGCGACGACGCCCTGGTGATCACGGAGCCGTTCCACAGTTGGATCCTCTCGGGGACGGTCCGCGGCACGCGCCCACGCTGGGAGGATGCCGGTGCCGCGTTCGTGTCCGACATCCGCCCGTTCGAGCGGCGGAAGCTCTGGCTGCTCAACGGTGCGCACTCGTCGCTCGCCTACGAGGGGCTCCTGCGCGGGCATGAGACCGTCTCCGACGCGATCTCCGATCCCGTGTGCGCCACACGGGTGCGGGAGCTGTGGGACCTGGGGGAGGCGCTCCTGGCATCCGCAGGATCCGACCTCGACCTCGGCGGCTACCGTGACGCACTCGTGGAACGGTTCTCGAATCCGGCCATCGCCCATCGACTGCGGCAGATCGCGAGCGATGGCAGCGTGAAGCTGCGCACACGCGCGCTCGATCCGCTGCGGCGTGCGCGGGAGCAGGGCCACGACGACGCGGCCGCTCGGGGTCTCATCGATGCATGGGCGCGCTTCGTCGTGGCCGAGACCCGCGCCGGACGCATCCTCGACGACGTCGCGGCCGCCGAGCTGACCCGCCGCGCCCGCGCCGCGGATCCGCACCTCGCACTGCTCGACTTCCTCGCCCCCGACCTCGACCTCGGCGCCTGACCATTGCGGGCGCGAAAACGGTCCTCCGGATGCCTCCGGAGGACCGTTTTCGATCCCGCAATGCGGGGCCGGAGCGTCAGCCCTTCACAGCTCCGGCCATCATGCCCGCACCGAGGCGACCCTGCACGATCAGGAACAGGATCACGACGGGCACCGAGATGAGTGTGGCACCGGCCATGATGCCCGCCCAGTCGGTGGCCGAGAGCTCGCTGCTGAACGTCTGCAGCCACAGCGGCAGGGTGGCGTTACCGGGCTTGGTCATCACGACGAGCGCCAGAGTGTATTCGTTCCACGCCTGCAGGAACGCGAAGACGGATGCCGTGACGATCCCGGGCCCGAGCAGCGGCAGGGTGACGCGCATGAACGCTCCGAAACGACTGCAGCCGTCGACCATCGCTGCCTCCTCGAGATCGGCGGGGATGCCGTGGATGAATCCGCGCAGCAGCCACACGGTGAAGGGAACGACCGTGCCGATGTAGAGCAGCGACAGCCCCCCGACCGTGTTGAGCAGGTGCCAGCCGTCGAGCATACGGAACTGCGAGATGAAGAGCGCCTCGGTCGGGATCATCTGCACGATCAGGACGAGCAGGATGATGACGCCGCCGCCCTTGAACCGGAAGCGGCTCACGGCGATGGCCGCGAAGAACCCGAACAGCACCGCGACGACGACCACGACCGCGGTCACCCCCGCGCTCATGCCGAGGGCCGACCAGAAACCACGGTCGGCCAGGATCCCCGCGAAACTGTCGAAGCTCAGCGGGAACGGGAAGAACCGCGGTGTGCGCGAGAAGAGCTCCTCGTTCTCCGACAGTGCGGTGTTGACCATCCAGTAGATCGGGAAGACGAGCAGGAAGGCAGCCGCGACGGCCACGCCGTTCCAGGTGCGGCGGCGAGTGTCGTTACGGTTGCCGAGCGTGCGACGCGCGCGCACGGGCACGACGGCGGGGATGTCGGTGGTCTTGGTCATGGTCGGGGCGCTCATTCCGAGACCTCCTTCTGCTGGGCGAACATCTTGGCGATGTACTTCCAGGTGAGCAGCAGGGTGAGGATGAGCACGATCGTGGCGAGCGCGGACGCGTCGCCGTACTCCCCCTGGCCGATGCCGATCCGGTAGATGTAGGTGCCGAGGAGGTTGGTCTCCTCGATCGACACGCCGGCCTGCTGGAGTACGTAGATTTGCGTGAAGACGCGCAGGTCCCACACGATCTGCAGGAGTCCGACGATCATGACGGCAGGGGTGATGAGCGGGAGCGTGACGTTGCGGAAACGCGTCCACGGTCCAGCGCCGTCGAGTTCCGCGGCCTCGAGCACTTCCGCGGGCACCTGCGTCAGGGCGGAGTAGATCATGAACACGATCAGGGGGAGGCTGCCCCAGATCACGGTGATCGCGGCGATCGTGAAGACACCCATCGGGGTGGACGTCCACGGGTAGCCGGCCATGTCGGGGAACCCGATGCGCGCGAGGACCCAGTTCACCAGCCCGTAGCGCGCATCGAACAACCACTGCCAGATGACCATGGTCACCAGGGCCGGGGTGGCCCAGACCAGCAGCAACGTGACCTGCAGTGCGATGCGCGCCCAGCTGCTCACCTTCGTCAACAAGAGGGCGATCAACATCCCCATGACCATCGACAGCGAGGCGCACACGGCGCAGAACACCACGGAGCGGAAGAACACGACCCACATGTTGGGATCGGTGAGGATCTTGCCGTAGTTGGCGAGGCCGACCCATTCCGGTTCGGCGCCGAACTGTTGCGCCAGTCCGAACTTCTGCAGCGACATCAGGAACTGCTGCAGGAGCGGCCATCCCAGGGCGACCAGAACCGCGGCGATCAGCGGGGCGATCAGCAGGTACGGGAGCAGCGCTCCCCGCACGCGACGCGGGCGCGTGCGGGGAGCGGGCTGCCGCGGGGCCGCCTCAGGGGCGACCTCAGCTTCGAGCACAGGGGTGGCCATCATCAGTCCGCGTTGAGGGTCTCTTCGATCTTCGCGCCGATGCGGGCGACCACGTCGTCGATGTCCTCACCCTTGGCGATCGCCGAGTACAGATCGACCGGGATGTTGTTGCCTTCGACGATCGCCCAGTTGGGGGCGGCCGGGGTCAGTGCGCTCGTCTCGGCGATCTGCTGCTGCAGCTCGGCGTCGACGATGCCGTCGGGGATCGACGAGGCGTACTCGGTATTGCCGGGCACCCAGCCGGAGTCTTCGGCGAGCTGGCTCATGAAGTCCTCGCTGAGGATGAGTTTCATCGCCTTCTTCGCGAGTGCCTGCTGCGAGGAATTCGCGGAGATGCCGACATTGGATCCGCCGAGGAACTGGTGGCTCTCGCCTCCGGCCTCCACTGGCGGAAGCGCCATCACGCCGGTGACATCCGCGAGCTCGGGAGAGATGCTGTCCTGCGCGAACACGCGGTAGGAGAACATCGCGACCTCGCCGTTGTTGTAGGGCACCCAGGGGTTCCCTGCGGTCTCCTTGGCATCGAGCGCCCCGAGTGCGGAGCCCCGCCAGATGGTCTGCATCTGCTCGAGCGCGGCCTTGGCCTCGGGGGTGTCGAGACCGCTGACCCAGGCACCGTCCCGTTCCTCGGCGTAGTTCGCACCATGCGAGAAGAGCCAGCCCTCCAGGCCGTGCACATCGACGACCGGGAAGTAGATGCCCTTGAAACCGTCGACACCGTCGGGGTTCGCCTGCTGCACCGTCGCGGCGGCGGCCACCAGATCGTCGAGTGTCTCCGGTGCTTCGACCCCGGCCTTCTCCAGCAGGTCGGTTCGGTAGAACACCACACTCGTCCCGGCATAGAGGGGGTAGGCGTAGGTTTTGCCGTCGAGAGTCGCCTGCTCGACGAAGCTGGGGATCAGGTCATCTCCGCCGACCTCGTCGTACAGGTCGGAGATGTCCGCGAGAGCGCCGACATTGGCGAAGGTCGCGGTCTTCGTGTTGCCGATCTCGACGATGTCCGGCGTCTCGGAGGCGCTGGCCAGAGATGTCTGCAGGCGCGAGACGATGTCGTCCCACGGCTGCATCTCGACCGTCAGGGTGGAACCGGGGTTCTGTGCCGCGAACTCGTCTTCGAGCCAGGCGACCGCGTCGTCGGACACCGAGTCCTGCATCAGCCAGACGCGGAGGTCTCCGCTCTCGGCCTCACCATCTCCGTCGCCGCTGCCGGAGCTGCAGCCGGTGACGGCGAGCACTGCGGCCAGCGAAGCGGCTGCCGCGATCAGGGTGCGTCTTGCCATTCTCGTTCCTCCATGGTCTTCCTCGACGGACGCCGAGAGGGCGCCCGATGAACGGGTGGTTCAACCGAATCTCACGCTAACGTGCAATCGGTTGCATTACAAGGGCTTCTTCATTGAAGAGGGTGTAACGGTTTTGTTTCTGTTGTATTTCCAGGCATCTTGTCACCACCGCGCACCCCGGGGTACCTCGATCATCCGCAGCTCGAGGTCCGGTTGTGCACTGCGTTGCACGCCTCACGCCGGCAGGGGCGCTCCCGCGCGGGCGACCTGCTCCAGCACCGCGATCGGTGCGAGGAGCTGCGCGTCCGCGATCGGGCGCACCCCGGTCGCGAGCATGCGGACGAAGGCATCGACCCCGGGCTGCACGTAGTCGTGTCCGAGCACGATGTCGCGACTGACGACGCCGTGTGCTCCGACCGCGGTGGCGCGGAACGGCACCTGACCCTCCCCGTCCGGACGGATGAACTCGAGCGTCACGAGCACACCGCCCACTCCGTACCGTGCGACGAGGCCGCCGCGCAGTCGCTCCACCGCGACGTCCTCGGGCTCCCCAGGAACAAGACGCTGTGCGACGTCGGCGATGTGGATGCCATAGAAGAAGATGCCGCTGTACGGGCTCGCCGCATCCGCTGGGCCGGTGATGGTGACCGCCTGCAACTCGCCGATCGTCGCGAGATCCTCGGCGACGGCCTCCGTGTCGGGGACCCAGCGAAGGGCGGATGACGAGGTGAGGGTCGTACCGCCGCGATCGGCCGCGGCGAGGATCTCCCGCGCGTCGGACACGCTCGCGGCGAGCGGCTTGTCGACCCACACGGGCGTCCCCGCCTCGAGGAACGGCACCGCGTGTGTCCGATGGAGCGCGCCGTCGCGGGAGGTCACGATCAGGGCGTCGACACCACCGAGCAGGTCGGCGGATTCTGCGGCGATGCGATCGATTCCTCCGAGATCCGCGAGCTCCCGCGTACGCTCATCCTCACCCGCGACCAGTGCGACGACGCGCACCGGCACATCGGTCGGCTGCTCGACGTTGAGGTAGCGGATGATCTCTTCGGCGTGACTGTTCTCGATGCCGACGATCGCGACGTTCTTCGTTTCCATGTTCCAGATCCTCTTTCACTCGTGGAGATCGACCGGACGACCCGTACGCGCCGACTCGTAGACCGCGAGGACGACCTGGAGCGCTCGTCGTCCGTCGTCGGTGGTGATCGCGGGACGACGCCCTTCGCGGATAGCCGCGATGACGTCGAGGTACTGCCGATGATGCGCCACGTCGACGTCGCTCCACCCCTCCGGCACGTCGTGCTCGACGAGCGCATCGGGGTCAGGCTCCGCAGCAGTCGCGGAGGCGAAGAACGACAGACCGTCGTTCTCCATGACCGCCGTCCCCGCGGATCCATGCACCGCGAGCCGGACCGGCAACCCGGGATAGGCGGCGGTGCTCGCCAGCAACAGGCCGATGGCGCCGCTCTCGAACTCGATCGTGGCGCCGGCGACGTCCTCGACCTCGATGCCCTCGTGTGCGAGGCGGCCGGTCTTCGCGCTCACCGAGACCGGGGTACCGAGCATCCACAGCAGGAGATCGAGAGCATGGATGCCCTGATTCATGAGCGCGCCGCCGCCGTCGATCGACGCCGTCCCGCGCCAGTCACCCGACTCGTAGTACTCCTGCGGCCGGAAGAACGCCGACTCGACGACACCCGAGGTCATGCGCCCGAGCGCCCCCCGGTCGATCGACCGGCGGATGAACGAGGCGACCGGTTGGAAGCGGCGCTGGCTGATGACCGAGACCGTACGTCCGGTGGCGCGCTCGGCCGCCTGGACCCGATCGGCGGCGTCGAGGGTCACGTCGATCGGCTTCTCGACGATCACATCGACCCCCGCCTCCAGCGCCTCGACGACCGCATCCGCATGGAAAGCGCTGGGCAAACAGATCGATGCGATGTCGATCTGCTCCGATCGGTACGCTTCTGCAGCCGAAGAGTGGAAGGGGACGCCGTGGGCGGCGGCGAGCTCACGTCCGCGCTCCTCGTCGAGGTCGACGACGGCCACCAGGCGTCCCTCGTCTCCGAGCGCTGTGACCAGGCGGGCATGGACGGCACCGATCACCCCCGCGCCGACGATGGCGATGCGCAGCGGTTCAGACATGATGGCTCCTGTCGTGAGGTGGCGAGTCGGGGGATCAGTCGGCGGCACGTGCCCAGGCGAGCACCGCGCCGCCCTGGTCTGCAGAGGCCTGAGCCAGCAACGCCAATCGCGTCGCGAGGACCGAGGCGATCGTGCCCACATCGGGCGTGCGACCTTCGGCGAAGGCGTCCAGGGCCTCTTCCGCCGGACGGCGCGCCGGCGGAAGCTCGAGCACGCGCAGAGGCCGCTCGTCCGTCGTCACCTCGACCCGCCCACGTGCCCAGAAGAGCTCAGCGGTGCCGCGCGTACCGATCAGCCGAAGACGATAGTCGCCGTGCACCTCAGAGGCCCGAGGTGTCAGCCAACTCACTTCTGCGGAGACCACGGCGGTGGAGGTGGTGAGGGTGGCGGTGCCGAAGCGGGCGAAGCCCTCCGCTCCGTCGAGCGGGGCCGAGACCGCCCCTGAGACGGTGCCTTCGATCGCCGGAGCGAACAGCAGCGCCGCATCGAGGTCGTGCACCGCCAGATCGGCGAGGATGCCACCGTAGCTCTCACGCTCGAAGAACCAGCCCGGTCGCTCCCCCTGCTTGAGCTTGTGGGGACCCGAGGAGGTGATCCCGACGATGTCGCCGAGCTCGCCGGAGCGCACGACGGCGAGGGCGGCGAGCGTCTCCGGGTAGCCGCGCTTCTCGAGCAGGAGGCTGACGGTGCGGCCGGCCTCGGCGGCAGCCTTCTCGATCCGGTCGAGCTGCTCGAGCGACGTGCACAGCGGCTTGTCGGCAAGAACGTGCGCCCCGGCGTGCAGCGCGGCGACGACGTCGCCTGCCCGATTGCCGTAGACGCCGGCGATCACCGCGATGTCCACGCCGAGGGCGAGCAGATCCGCCGCGCTGTCGAAGGCAGGGACGCCGAAGCGGGCCGCGTGGTGCTCAGCGATCGCACGATCGGCGTCCTGCACACCGACGAGCTCGTAGTCGGCGCGCTCGGCGCGCTCCAACTCGTCGAGCACGTAGTCGACGTGCGGATGGGCGGCACCGATGATCGCGATCCGAGGCATGGGCGACAGTGAATCATGCGACCGGTTGCAGCGTCAACCGGTCCTCACGTCGTGGTCGTTCGCGCGGCGTCCGTCGTGGCGCGGACAACCAGGTGCGTGGCGATGGTCACGCGAGCATCCGTCCGCTCACCAGTGGAGAGCACCCCCAGCAGCAGTTCGGCCGCCGCGTCACCCGCCGCCGCGGAGGCGGCGGAGATCGTGGTGAGCGCCGGATGGGTGCCGGAGGCGAGCGTGTCATCGCAGCCGATGACGCTGATGTCGCGAGGCACATCGACGCCACGCAGTGCGAGTCCCGCCATCACACCCTGCGCCACGACGTCGTCGAACGCGATCACGGCCGTGGCCCCCGAGGCGAGGATGCCCCCGACGGCGTCGCGCCCGCCCGCAGAGCTCGGGCGCCCCAGTTCCTGCACGATCACTTCGAGCCGCGCACGCTCCGCCGCCCTCGCGAGCGCCGCGCGCCGCTGCTGATCCGACCACGACTCCCGCGGGCCCGAGAGGTAGACCACGCGCTCGTGACCCAGACGGTGCAGGTGCGCCACCGCCTCATCCAGACCCCCGCTCGGATCGATGAGCACCCGGGCGAGACCCTCGATGTCGCGGTTGACGAGCACCACGGGGCGTGCAGCATCGAGTTCGCGGATGCGCTCCTCGTCGAGGCGCGGAGAGGCGAGCACGAATCCCTCGACCTGTGCACTCAGCCGCGATGTGAGGTTCGCCTCCCGGTCGGCGATCTCGTCGGAGTCGCCGAGGAACACGGCATACCCCGCTGCGTCCGCGAGCGTCTGCACGCGTCGGACGAGGGGCGGGAAGAAGGGGTTGGCGATGTCCGGGACCACGACGGCGACGTTGCCGAAGCGGCCGGTCGAGAGGGCGCGGGCGGCATGGTTGACCACATAGCCCAGCTCTTCGGCTGCGGCCTTGACCCGTCGGACCGTCTCGGGGTTGAGCAGTTCAGGACGACTGAACGCGCGCGACACCGTCGAGCGTGACACTCCTGCCACGCCTGCGATGTCGCCGATCGTCACTGACCCGGATGGCGTCTTCCTCTTGGCTGTCACGACACACACACTAAGCCCGACTGCCGTCCGGCGCGCGATCACGGCCTCCTCCCCACCGAGGCCGGCCGCGACCGCGCGCAGGAGCACCGCTCGATCTGGGGCTTGACTTTGCAAGCGGTTGCATTAGTCTTGCGGATCATGAGCACGACGACGTTCGCCCTGCACACCCACGCCGACCGCACCGCGATGGGTGCCGCCGCCGCGCGCTCCGCGGCACGGACGCTGCGCGAAGCCGTCGCGGCTCACGGATCGGCCCGCATGATCGCCGCCGCGGCCCCCAGCCAACTCGATGTCTACCGTGCGCTCGCCGCGGAGCCCGACGTGCCCTGGGACCGCATCACCGTGCTGCACATGGACGAGTACCTCGGGCTCGACACCGAGGCGCCCCAGCGCTTCGGCAACTGGCTGCGGGCCCATCTGATCGACGCCGTGCGCCCGGCCGCATTCCACCCGATGCGCACAGAGCTGGGCACGCAGGCCGCCGTCGCGGAGTACACCGCCCTGCTCGACGAAGCCCCTGTCGACCTCGTGTGCCTGGGGATCGGAGTGAACGGGCACATCGCGTTCAACGATCCGCCCGACGCCGACCTCACCGACCCGTGCCCCGTGCGCACCGTGCAACTCGACCTCGCCAGCCGCGTGCAACAGGTCGACGACGAGTGCTTCGATACCCTCGACGCCGTGCCCACCCACGCCCTCACTCTCACCATCCCGGCACTGCTGGCTGGCGCGCACCTGGTGTGCGCGGTGCCGGATGCCCGGAAGGCTGAGGCCGTCAGGGCCCTCGTGGAAGAGCCGATCAGTGCCCACTGGCCCTGCACCGTGCTGCGCCGCCACTCGCACTGCGAGGTCCACGTCGACCGCGACGCCGCGTCTTTGCTGCACCCCGCGGCACTCGAAGCCGTGCAGGCGGCACGATGAGCGTCGAGACCCTGCGCGGCCGCAACGCCCTCGGCGCGGAAGGGCTCGAGGTCGTGATCGAGCACGGTCGCATCCGCTCGCTCACGCCCCTCGCCGACGCGGACGAGAACGCCCCGTGGATCGGGCCTGGCCTGATCGACCTACAGGTCAACGGCCATCTCGAGGGCGACGCGAACGCCGCTGACCCGTCACCCGCGCACATCTCCGCCATGGCCCTCTCGCTCGCGGTGCACGGCGTGACCCGCTTCCTTCCGACCGTCATCACCGCATCCGCCGAGGAGATGCGCGCCCGCATCCGTGCGATCGCCGACGCCGTGCGCTCCTCGACCGATGTCTCGCGCACGGTCGCCGGCATCCACGTGGAGGGACCCAGCCTGTCCGAGCAGGATGGTCCGCGCGGCGTGCACCCCGCCGCGCACATCCGACCGCCGTCGATCGCGGAGCTGCAGACCTGGTTGGATTCCGCTCCCGGCCTGCTGCGCGTGGTGACCCTGTCGCCCCATCACCCCGGTTCGGTCGAGGCGACGCGATTCCTCGTCGCGCACGGGGTGCGGGTCGCGGTCGGGCACACGCACGCATCGGACGCCGAGATCGCTGCCGTGGTCGACGCCGGTGCCACGCTCTCGACACACCTCGGCAACGGCGCGCACGCGGTGCTCCCCCGGCATCCGAACTACCTGTGGACGCAGCTCGCCGAGCCCCGTCTCGCCGCCGGGGTCATCGCTGACGGACATCACCTCCCCGACGCGACGCTCGCGACCATGATCGCCGCCAAGCGCGACCACGGGGTGTTCCTCGTGAGCGACGCCGTGGCCACCCCCGCTGCCCTCCGCGATAGCGGACACTCCACCGTCGGCGGCGGTGTGCATCTCGCCGAAGACGGCGCGCTGCGGCATGTCTCGACGGGGTTCCTCGCCGGGTCGGTGCAGACCCTCGACGTGGGTGTCGCAACCGTCGCGCGCGTGACCGGGTCGCTGGCCACGGCGATGCGTCTCGCGAGTGCGGCACCGGCCTCGGTCCTTGCCGACGGCCCGCACTGGACCGCGGGAGCGCGCGCCGACGTGCTGTTGTTCGACTGGGCTCCCGGCGATGCCCGCATCAGCCCGCGCGAGGTGCGGATCGCCGGCGAGCTCATCGAGACGACGCCCGCCGCACACGCCACCGCAGGAGGGATCGCATGACCATCGACAAGGCCGAGGTGATCGTCACCAGCCCGGACCGCAACTTCGTCACCCTCAAGATCACGACCGCGGACGGAGCGACAGGACTCGGCGATGCGACGCTGAACGGCCGCGAGCTCGCGGTGGTCGCCTATCTGACCGAGCACATCGTGCCGCTTCTGATCGGCGCCGACGAGTCGCGGATCGAAGACACCTGGCAGTTCCTGTACCGCAGCGCCTACTGGCGTCGCGGACCCGTCACGATGGCGGCCATCGCGGCGGTCGACATGGCGCTCTGGGACATCAAAGGCAAGGTCGCCGGCATGCCGGTGTACCAGCTGCTGGGTGGCGCCTCGCGCCGCGGACTGCTGGCGTACGGGCACGCCTCTGGCAAGGATCTACGCGAGTTGTTCGACTCGATCCGCGCCCACCAGGAGCAGGGATACCGGGCGATCCGGGTGCAGACCGGGGTGCCCTCTCTCAGGGCGATCTACGGGATCGCATCGCAGTCAGCCGACACCGGCGGCGGCGAGGCCCGGTACGACCATGAACCGGCCCGACGCGGCGCGAAGCCGGTCGAGGAGGACTGGGACACGCGCGCCTACTTGAACCATCTGCCCGGTGTGTTCGAGGCGGTGCGCAACGAGTTCGGTCCCGACATCCCGCTGCTGCACGACGGACACCACCGGATGACGCCGATCCAGGCCGCCCGACTGGGAAAGGATCTGGAGCCGTACGACCTGTTCTGGCTCGAGGACTGCACCCCGGCCGAGAACCAGGAAGGGCTGCGCCTGGTCCGCCAGCACACCACGACCCCGCTCGCGATCGGAGAGATCTTCAACACGGTCTGGGACTTCAAGGACATCATCCGCGAGCAGCTCATCGACTACGTCCGCGGCGCGGTCACGCATATGGGCGGCATCACAGCGTTGAAGAAGACCCTGGATTATGCCGCGATGTACCAGATCAAGTCCGGCATGCACGGGCCGACCGACATCTCCCCGGTCGGCATGGCGGCGGCGATGCACCTCGGGCTGGCCATCCACAACTTCGGGATCCAGGAGTACATGCAGCACGGCTCCCGCACCGACCAGGTGTTCCAGCAGTCGTTCACCTGGACCGAGGGATACCTGCACCCCGGAGACAGGCCGGGCCTCGGTGTCGAGCTCGACACCGAGGAAGCGGGGAGGTATCCGTACGAGCGGGCCTATCTGCCGCACAACCGCCTGCGGGACGGAACCGTTCACGACTGGTGAACTCGAGGGACGCGACGACCGTGCGCAGTAGGCTGAACCCATCATGGAAGAGTTCATCCAGGGCTTCTGGAACTTCGCCGGCAACTACTGGTGGCTCATCTTCCCCATCATGGGAATGGCTGGCGGCGCCGCGAAGGCATGGGAGCGCAGCTCCAAGCGCCTACACGAGCGCCGTCTGGAGACTCTCCGCATGAAGGCGCAGCTGAAGACCGCCGAGATCGAGGCGCGTGCGCTTACCCAGCAGGCCCGGCGCCGCGGGCCCTCCGTCGTCGACACGACGGCATCCGTCGCCCCGAACGACCTGGTCGCGCGCCTGTTCAGCGAGCACGACGAGATCACCGCACGCTGGCTCGACTACGAACTCGACGTGGCGAAGCTCATCGCCTTCCCTGCCATGAGCGATGGTCGCCAGCCCCTGACCGCCGCGTTCCTGCGCGCCAAGAAGACAGCGGATGCCCTGCGCCCGGCCTCGGCAGACGCCAGAGTGTCGGAGCAGCAGGTCACCGAGTATCTGCAAGCCGTCGGCGACTACGCGGTCGCGTTCGAGATCGCCGAGAAGGACGCCAGACGCCTGCGAGATTCGACCTTCACCGAACCGGAGCGCAAGCGCCTCGACCGCGCGCAGCAGCTGCTGAAGGTCGCGGTCGACGAATCGGCCACACAGGCCGAACGCAACGTCGCCTACAAGCGCGTGCGTGAAGAGCTCGACGGGCTCATCCTGCTCTCCGACGACGCGGTCACCGTGCTCGAGAAGCAGGTGGCCAGAGAGATCTCCGCACCGGCAGCACCATCGGTGTCCGAGCCCACCACCCCTGAGCCCGAGCGGATCCGGCTCCCCCGCCGCGACGAACAGTCCTGAAGCCCAGGCACATCCGCGGGTTCTGCCCGCACCCCCGCCCCACCCGGGCGGACGACGACGGAGGCATGCCGCAGTGATCACTCGGTTCGAAGAGCTCGACTGGCAGTCCACCCCGATCGGCGACCTCACTCTGCGCCGGCGCACCGAGCCCGCGGTGGGACAGGAGATCTACGAGGTCAAGCTCGGCGACGAGTACCTGATGTCGAGCCTGTTCACCGTGGCGGAGGAAGAGCTCGCCGACCTGGGGTTGGCAGCGGTCGACGGCGACAACCTCTCGGTGCTGGTCGGCGGGCTCGGGCTCGGCTACACCGCCGTCGCGGCCCTGCGGGATGAGCGGGTGGGCGCCCTCACGGTGATCGACCGGCTGGGCGCCGTAATCGGGTGGCATGAGCGCAAGCTCCTCCCGGTGTCGGCGGAACTCGTCGACGATCCGCGCACGACCCTGCTCGAAGACGACTTCTTCGCGGTGATGCGCTCCGCGCCCGTCGAGGGTCGCACCGGGTACTCGGCGATCCTCTTGGACGTCGACCACTCTCCGCGGCACCAGCTGGATGCGACGCACGCCGACCTGTACGACGCCGCCGGTCTGCGCGCGCTCGACCGTCATCTCGCCCCCGACGGCGTCTTCGCCCTGTGGTCGGATGACCCGCCCGACGAGGAGTTCATGGTCGAGTTGACGGCCGTGTTCGATGACGCCGTCGCTCATGTCGTCGACTTCGAGAACGCCGTCACGGGCGGCACGTCGTCGAACACCGTGTACGTGGCGCGCAGTCGCGGAACGGGTGCCGAGGCGCTCGATGCCTCCGCCCCGCACGCGGGCGAGGACGCATGACCCCGGAGAACGTCACCGGTCCGATCGCCCACCACGCCGAAGCACCCGTCTGGTGGGCGGGCTGGGGCGGCTTGCGCTGGGTCGACGGAAGCGCGGGCGACCTGCTCGCGCTGCGTCCCGAGGGTGTGACCCGTCAGCACATCGACGACGAGTACCTGGCCTTCGCTCGCCCCCGATCCGGTGGCGGCCTGGTGGCGGTCGGCGCCCGCACGCTCTACCTCGCGGACGACGTCGACGGCGACACCAAGGCCGCGGCCTCGCTGGGCGACGACCCTCGTGTGCGCATGAACGACGGCTGCTGCGATCCTCACGGCCGGCTGCTGGCCGGTTCGATGGCCTACGACGCCGCGGCCGATGCCGGAAGCCTGCTGCGCCTCGACGCCGACCTGAACATCGCGACCGTGCTGGCGCGGGCGACGATCTCGAACGGCGTCGGCTTCTCGCCCGACGGACGACGCGCGTACTACGTCGACACCGCGACGCACCGCATCGACGTGTTCGACGTGGCCGAGGGGGAGCTGCGCGGGCGACGCGCCTTCGTCGTGATCCCCGAGGAACAGGGGTCACCCGACGGCCTCACGGTCGCCGCCGACGGCAGCGTGTGGGTCGCCCTTTGGGGCGGCAGCGCCGTGCACGGCTACGACGCCGCCGGACAGCGCATCGCGACGATCGATCTCCCGGTACCCCAGGTCAGCGCGTGCACGTTCGGTGACGACGACCTCGGCACGCTCTACATCACCACCTCAGCGCAGGGGCTGGGGCCCGACCACGGCACCGAGGCGGGTTCGCTCTTCGCCGTGCGACCGGGCGTGCGCGGCCTCCCCGTCATCCCCTTCGCCGGCTGAGACCTCGCGGCAGCACCGACGGCCTCTGCCCGAGGCACGGTGCACTCAGCGAAAGGAACCGTGCCCCGGACACAGGCCGCCGGGTGGATGACGCAGGTCAGCGCAGGTGCACCCGCTCGGTGCGCTGGTGCTGGCGACCGAGGCCCTCGATCTCGATCGTCATCTCATCGCCGTCCTGGAGGTACGGGAACCGGCCGGAGAGCGCGACGCCCTGCGGGGTGCCGGTGTTGATCACGTCGCCGGGCTCGAGCACCAGGTAGTGGCTCAGCTCGTGCACGATCTGCAGCACCGGGAAGATCATGTCGGCGGTCGACGAGTCCTGCCTCGGCTCGCCGTTCACGAACGACCGCAGCCGCAGCGCCTGCGGGTCGACCTCGTCGGCGGGGACGAGCGCCGGCCCGAGCGGGTTGAACGTCTCGGAGCACTTGCCCTTCGACCACTGCCCGCCCGACACGTCGAGCTGATAGGCGCGCTCGGACACATCGTTCGAGATCGTGTAGCCGGCGATGACCTCGCGGGCGGCATCCGGAGACGACAGGTAGCGCGCGGTCTTGCCGATCACGACCGCCAGCTCGACCTCCCAGTCGACCTTTTCCGCACCGGGCGGCAGCAGCACGACATCGTCCGGGCCGACCACCGTGTTGGGGTGCTTGAAGAAGACCACCGGATGCTCGGGCGGCACGGATCCGGACTCGGCCGCGTGGGCGGCGTAGTTCTGGCCGATGCAGATCACCGCGGTCGGGCGGGCGACCGGAGCGCCGATGCGCAGCCCGTCGACAGTGGCTGCGGGAAGCTCGCCGCGACCGAGGGCCTCGCGCACGCGGTCGATGCCGTCGGTGGCGAGGAAGGCACCGTCGATCTCGGCGGTGAGGGGCGACAGGTCGTAGGTGATGCCCGCCTCCCGCGCGTAGGGACGCTCGTGGCCGACGGGGCCGAGTCGCAGGAGTTCCATGGTGTTCCTTCCGTCAGCGCGCAGCGGCGAAGGTCGGGTTGACGATCGGCACGGATTCGCCGGCGAGGTAGCGGATGATGTTCTCGGCCGCGTGCACCGGCAGGTCCGCCAGCGCCTCGGGTGAGTACCAGGCGGCGTGCGGGGTGAGCAGCACGTCGTCGAGGTCGCGCAGCGGGGAGTCGACGGCGAGGGGCTCCCCCGCGAACACGTCGAGTGCCGCGGCGCCCAGGTGCCCGGCACGCAGCGAGGCGGCGAGCGTCTCCTCGTCGATGAGCGGACCGCGGCAGGTGTTCACCACGACAGCACCCCTCTTCATGGTCGCGAGGGCCGCGGCATCGATCAGATGGCGGGTCTCCGCGGTCAGCGGCACATGCAGGGTGAGGATGTCGGCCCGGGCCACGGCATCCGGGATCTCGACGAGCTCGCATCCGGCGTCGCGCACCGTGTCGGCGGAGGCATACGGGTCGGCGACGAGCACGCGGAACCCGAGCGCACGGCAGCCGCGGGCGACCATCGAGCCGATACGGCCGAAGCCGAGCACCGAGACCGTGGTGGCCGAGGGGCGCACGGCGAGCGGGCGGGCGTCGACGGCCTTCCAGGTGCCGGCGCGCACGGCACGGTCGTAGGCGGGGAGGCCGCGGGCCTGCGTCATGATCATCGCGATCGTGTGGGCGGCGACCTCCTCGATGCAGTAGCTCGGGGTGTTCGCGACCGCGATGCCGCGGGCGGTCGCCGCCTCGACGTCGACCATGTCGTAGCCGATGCCGACCCGGCTGATGATGCGCAGGTTCGGCATCCGGTCCATCACCTCGCCGGTGATCTGCGCCCACTGCACAACCAGACCCTCGGCGTCGGAGCCGATGGTGGCGAGGTCGTCGATGCTGCCGGAGGCGGCGCGTTCGGCACGTAGCCCGGCCTGTCGGAGGGTGTCTTCGATGACGGTTCCCGGCAGGTCGCAGTCGCTGACGAGGATGAATGGCTCGGTCATGGATGCGATGCTATAGCATCTAGCAGATGGATGCACGATGTCAGGTCGATCGCTTACCTTCACCATAATTTGCTATAGCATCGATCCCATGACTGCTCGCCGCGCACTGATCACGGGGGCCAGTTCCGGTATCGGAACCGCCGCCGCCCTCGAACTGGCCCGCGAGGGTGCCGCCCTCTGGATCACCTACGCCGGGCGGGAAGCCGAAGCCCTCCGCGTCGCCGAGGAGTGCCGCGCCGCGGGGGCGCCCGAAGTGCACGTCTCGCGCCTCGACCTGCGCGAGCGGGCATCGATCGACGCCCTGATCGCCGAGGTCGCGGCTGCATGGGGCTCGCTGCATGTGCTCGTCAACAACGGCGGCGTCTGCCCGTACACCCCCTACGACGACATCGAGTTCGACGAGTGGGACATGGTCCTGGAGACCAACGCTCGCGGCACCTTCTTCCTGACCCGCGGCGCTCTCCCGCTACTCCGTGCCGCCGAGGGCGACCGCTCGGTGATCAACATCGCCTCGATCGCCGGCCAGGTCGGCGCGCTGCAGACCGGCATCCACTACGCAGCCAGCAAGGGGGCGATCCTCGCGATCACCCGCAGCTTCGCGCGGCATCTCGCCCCCGAGGGCATCCGCGTCAACGCCGTCACCCCTGGTCCCGTCGCGAGCTCGATCACCGACCAGCTGCAGGGCGCTGGCCGCGAGAAGCTCGAAGCAGGGATCCCGCTCGGCGCGTTCGGACAGCCGGAAGACGTCGCCTGGATCATCGCATCGCTCGCCTCGGAGCGCGCCCGCTTCATCACCGGCGCCACCTACGACGTCAACGGAGGAGTTCGCATTGACTGACCGCACCGCCCGCTCCGTCCTGGACCGCTCTGCCCTCGATACCGTGCAGGCACAGCTCGACGCTTTCAACGCGCACGACCTCGACGCGTTCGTGGCGACCTACGCCGAAGACGCCGTGATCACCGGTGTCGCGCCCGAGCCCGTGGTCGGCTCCGCCGCGATCCGCGCGTTCTACGAGCCTCGACTGCAGAACCCCGAGCTGTCGTGCGTCATCGAGACCAGCGTGCTGTTCGGCACCCGGTGGGTCGTCGCGCAGGAGCAGGTCATCAACGCAGGCGTCGCCACCGAGACCATCGCGACCTTCGACGTGGTGGACGGGCTTATCGCGCGGGCCTCGATGCTCAAGGCCTGACGCCGCAGAGCGCTCACTCGTGCTCCGGGAGGATCGGGGACGACCATCCAGGGTCGCGCCCGAGCTGCGCCGCCCGCGAGACGGAAGTCGCACCGTAGCGATCCCGCAGAGTGTCGAGCACGGTGTCGAGGCGGGCCTCGTCGCCCCAGTCGATCGGCAGTTCGGGCTGCACACGGTCGGTGTGGTCGAGCTGCGACAGCGAGATGCCGATCAGAGTGATGCCGCGGTCGGTGATCTCGGCGTGCGCGGCGGCGAGCAGCGTGCGCGCGAGGGTGAGCAGCACGGCGGTGCGATCGGTCGGTGCGCGGAGCGATCGGGAGCGCGTGGCCTTCGAGAAGTCGCCGAAGCGCAGGCGCAGCACGACGGTGCGGCAGACGCGATCGCCGTCGCGGAGGCGCCGCCCCAGCCGGTCGACGATCTGCGTGAGGATGAGATCGAGTTCTTCGGCAGATCGGGGGCGGGTGCCGAGCGCACGCTGCGAGCCGATCGACCCGCGTCGGCGCGTGGTGTCGACCGGCCGCGGATCCCGCAGACGAGCGAGCGCGTGCACGTGCGCGCCCGTCGCTTTGCCCAGCATCCGCTCGGCGGTCGCCGCCTCGAGCTCGGCGAGCTCTCCGACCGTTCGGATGCCGTAGCGGTGGAGCTTCTCGGCCGTCACGGCGCCCACGCCCCACAGGCGTTCCACGGGAAGAGGGAGAAGGAACTCCTCTTCCCGCTCGGGTTCCACGACCAGCAGCCCGTCGGGTTTGCTCACGGCGCTGGCGACCTTGGCCAGGAACTTGGTGCGCGCGACCCCGACCGAGATGGCGAGTCCCGCCTCCGCCCGCACGCGTTCGCGCAGCCGTGCCGCGATCTGCTCGGGACTGCCGGCTATGCGTCTCAGACCCCCGACCTCGAGGAACGCCTCGTCGATCGACAGCCCCTCCACGAGAGGGGTGGTGTCACGGAAGATCGCGAACACGTCTTTGCTCGCCGCGGAGTAGGCATCCATGCGCGGCGGGACGACGACGGCATCAGGGCAGAGCTCTCGCGCCTGTCGGCCGCCCATGGCGGTGCGCACCCCGCGTGCCTTCGCCTCGTAGCTCGCCGCCAGCACGACCCCGCCGCCGACGATCACGGGACGGCCACCCAGTTCGGGCGCATCGCGCTGCTCGACCGACGCGTAGAACGCGTCGAGGTCGGCGTGCAGCACCGTCGCTTCCCCACGCATCCCGTTCTCCTGTCGACGTGCGGATCGTCGCACGAACCGGGGACACCGGCAGCGACTTCGAGAGGCGAGACGGGGTGTCTGTGGCGGCCGGTATGGTCGGCGCGTGCCGGAACCGGTGAAGCAGTGGTGGGCGCGACGGCAGTTCTCCCGCGGTCGCGCTGTTCCGTATGACGTGGGCACCTATCGCGCCGGGTGGGCGGCATATCCGGAACTGGTGCGGCAGTACCACCCCGAGCTGAACCACGGCATCGTCCTGTCGCAGATCCCGCTGGCGGCCGACGTGCTCCTGTGCTGGGAGTGCGCGGTCGGGCACCGGTTCGCCGCGACGCCGACCGAGCAGCGCGAGCGTCCTGGACAAGTGCGGCGCCGCTCCGCGTGGTGCCCCGAGTGCTCTGCCCTCGCCCGTCCGCAGCCGGTCGTGCTCGGCGAAGCACGAGCCCGCCCCCGCGCACCTCGGCGCCCCGCGCCCGCGCTCTGCACGAAGACGCCCGACCTTCCCGCGGGCACCGCGTTCGTGAGCGAGTGCGCCCCGAAGCCCGCATCCGCGGCCGAGGGCCGCCTGCGAACGGAGCTCGGCGCGGTGATCGACTTCGACCCGACCATGAATGCCGTGAAGGTCTCGCGCCCGTTCTTCCGCCACACCGAGGTCTGGCCCGACATCGTGTTCCCGGAGCTCCGGATTGCGCTCGAATACGACACCGTCGGCCGTCACGGTCTGGAGCACGTCGGCAAACGCCAAGACGCCGACCTGCGCAAAGATCGCGCGCTCCGTGCCACGGGCTGGGAGGTGATCCGCATCCGCACAGGGAAGCTCGAACCCCTCGGTCCGCACGACCTCACGCTGTCTTCGGTGAGCGGGAAGGGCATCGCCCGCATCCTCGACGAGCTGCGGGTCATTCGTGGCGCGCTGCTCGTGGATGCCTATCTGCGGTGACGCAGAGCCCGATCAGCCCTCGAAGCGCTCCCGCAAACCCGGGTCGATGGCGATGTCGCCGAACGATGCCGTCCACGCGCCGTCGACGGCGATCGACTGCCCCGACAGGTACGGGGCCTCATCCGACAGCAGGAACGCCGTGAGCGCTGCCACCTCTTCGGCGCGGGCGATGCGGCCCATGGGCGGTCCCTCTGCGAGCGCCCGCTCTTCAGCCTCGGGGTCGGCCGCGCGGGCGATCTGCGCCTCCAGATGCGGGGTGCGCACCCCGCCGGGAGCGACGGTGTTGGCACGGATGCCGAGCGCGCCGTACGACACGGCCACGCTACGGGTGAGGGCGTCGATGCCGCCCTTAGTGAACTCGTAGGCGGCGTGGTCGGTGAAGCTGGAGCGTCCGTGGATCGAGCCGATGTTCACGATTGCACCCGGCACGCCCTGATCGACGAAGGCGGAGACGGCGGTCGAGCAGCCCCAGATGTACCCGAAGCCGTTGATGTCGAGCACCTCGCGCACGGTGTCTTCGTCGAGCTCGTGCAGCGGGGTGCGCTTGGTGATCCCGGCGTTGTTGACCCAACCGGCGAGCGGCGCCCTGACACGAGCGGCAGCGGCGGCACGCTCGTGCGTCGCGCGATCGGCGGCGTCTCCGAGCACGACCTCGGCCACGATGCCGTCTTCGAGCGTGCCGGAGCCCGGGGAACGCTCGAGCCCGATCACGATCCAGCCGTCGGCGGTGAGACGTTCCGCGATGGCACGGCCGATGCCCTTGCCGCTGCCGGTCACGACGACGCTGCGGTTCACAGAGCTGCGGTTCACGACGCTGCGGTTCACAGAGCTGCGCGGGGAGTCTGGCATCTCAGTCCCTCTCGAATGGGAAGACGGTGGGATCGAGCGCGAAGCCGAGGCCCGCGGCATCCGTCGGCCGCACCCGGCCCTCGAACGATGGACCGCCGAGGATGAACGACGGCGCAGGATCGTACGGATTGACGCCGCGGGCGAAGGTCTCGACGCCGATGCCCAGGTGCGCGGTGACCTCAGGATAGACGTGCCCCGACACCGGCACACCGCGCTCGGCCGCCCACGCGATCATCTCGCGGGCCGGTGTCACGCCGCCGATCGCGACCACATCGAGCCGCAGCACGTCGACACCGCCCACCTCGACGAGCGCCTTCAGCACGGCCGGATCGGTGACCTCATCGCCGACCGAGACCGGGAGCCCTGACTCCCGGCGGATGCGCGCGACGCCCTCGGCGTCTTCGGGAAGCAGCGGGTCTTCGAGCCACGCGAGCCGAGGGTCGCCCCACTGCGCGATCTCGGTCAACGCCGTGTCGGCATCGGGCCAGCCGAAGCCCACGTCGACGACCAGGCCGGTCGTATCGGGCAGCTCGGCGTTCAGCATCGCGAGCAGATCGCGCATATATGCCGGATCCGGAATGCGGGAGATCTTCACGTTGGTCCAGCCGTCCGCCTGCGCGAGAACCTCGTCGGCCACCTCGCGGGGAGTCCGGTCCGTAGAGGGATACGCGGCGACCAGCATCGATTCGCGAGGCCCGTCGCCCGTGCCGAGCAGCGTCCACAGCGGCAGGCCCGCACGCCGCGCGGCGATGTCCCACAGCGCGATGTCGACCAGGCCGATCGCCCGCCGCACCAGGCCCACACGTCCGACGATGGCGCTGCCGCGCAGCATCCGCTCCCAGGTCGCGGCGGGGTCGTCGGCATCCGCCCCCACCGCGTGCACCGCAACGAGACGGTCGACGATCTCGGCCATCGGCGCTTCCCGCGAGAGGCAGTAGGCCACACCGGTCAGGCCGTCGTCAGCGGTCGCCCGCACCGCGCTGTACTCGCGGCGGGTCACGGTCATCGCTCCCAGGTGCAGGGGTGCGGGGAGCGGCAGCACGGCCGTGGCCGTGTCGATGCGAGCGATCGTCGTCATTCGGGCTTCTTCGCCAGCGGCACGCCGTAATCGACCATGAACCCGCCGTCGACGTAGAGCGTCTGGCCGTTCATGTACCGCGACTGGTCGGAGACGAGGAAGCTGACCGCGGCGGCGATCTCGCTCGCTTCGGCCAGACGCTTCGCGGGGATGCGCGACAGGATCGTGTCGAGGCTGAGCGTGCCCGCCTCGACACCCTGGCGGAAGACGCCCGTGTCGACGTACCCGGGTGCGACCGCGTTGACCCGCACCCCGCGCGAGGCCCACTCGGCACCCGCGGTCGAGGTCAGACCGATCACCGCGGCCTTCGTCGTGGCGTAGGGGGCGCGTCCCGCAGAGCCGCGCGACGAGATGGAGGAGATGTTCACGATGCGGCCCTCGCCACGCTCCAGCATCCGCTTTCCTGCGGCCTGCAGCGCCGAGAACACCCCGTGCAGGTTGACGTCGACCACGGCCGACCACTCGTCCCAGCTGAGGTCTTCGATGCCACGATGGCGCTGGATGCCGGCATTGTTGACGAGCACCTCGATCGGTCCGAGCTCCGTCTCGATCTCGCCGAACACGCGGTCGACACCGGCATGGTCGGTCACATCGAGCTCTCGCCACAGGATGCCGGCCGGGTTGTCGGCTGCGGTGAGTCCGGGAACGCGGTCGGCGGCCACCACGCGATAGCCGTCGGCGGCGAGGCGCTGACCGATCTCCCAGCCGATCCCGGCAGATCCTCCGGTGACGATGGCGACAGGGCGCTTGGCGGTCATTGCTCTCCTCAGAGTGATCGAGATTTGCTATAGCAAGTGTATCGGGAGTGCCGTCAGCGGTCGAGCAGATCGGCCACGACAGCCACCGCATGCTCCTCGAGCAGGTCGAGCGCCCCGGGCGCGAGAGGCGTCTGCCAGGCCTGATACGCCCCGCGGTCATAGGCGTCGCGCGTCGGCAGATACACGAAACCTGGGCCGTTCGTGAGGTTCATCACCACGATCGGCGTCTCGGGGAATCGGCGGCGCAGCGTGGTCTGCAGCCGCGAGTAGGCCTCGCCCGGATGCCCCACGATCACCGCATCCCCGAGCCGCCAGGCCCAGATCGGATGCTGCACGGTCGGACCGTCGATGTAGCCGTCGCGCAGGTTGCGCGCGCGTCCCAGACGTTCCTCGCGGGAGCGCGGATCGATGTCCTTCCACTCCTCGGCGAGCTCGTCGAGCGTCGGGAGGTCACGCAGCGGCAGTTCCACACTCGTCAGCGAAGAGGCAGCCCCCACCCCTCCAGCGGCTGCCCGCCCGGTCCAGATCGCGAGCGGAGCACCCGACTCCACGACACCGTCGAGCGTCAGCTCCTCCCCCGGGGCGGGCAGCGCATCGAGAGCGGCGAGCACCGCGTGTCCGAGCGAGCGTCCGTGCCGGTCGGCGACCGCGACGTCGCCCGTGTACTGCTCGCGCGGAGCCAGCTCGCCCGATGCGCCCTGCACGAACAGGCACGGGGCGCCCGTGGCGGACTCGACGATCTCGCGCATCGCCCCGACGTAGTCCGGCGACACCTCTCGGCTCTGCCAGGCGAGCGTGGTCGGATGGCAGGCGTAGTTCACGAGGGTGGCGCACACCGCACCGTCGACGCTGAGGCGCCCGATCGTCACGGTGTCGTCGGCCACCGCTCCGGGGTTGTAGCCCACGAGGGCTCGACCGTCGACGTCGAGCTCGCGATCGGCCGCCAGGGTGCAGCGCCCGGTGGTCCACTCGATGAGTCCGGGGACCGCGCTCTCCAGCGCCTCGCGCCCGGCGGCGATCCCCGCAGCGGCGAGCGCCTCGAGGTATCCGGGGATCAGCTCGCCGCCCGGAAGATGCGCATCGGCGGCGCACAGCACCGCACCGGCATGGGTGTGCGAGAGCGAGAGCATCAGCTGGTCGGGGTCGAGCCCCAGCCCGTCGAGGATCGCCCCGCGCACGCCCTGCTCGTCGGCGACGCGACGCCACCACGTGCCATCCACCGCGAGCAGCACCCGCGGGCGCTCGTCGGCGGAGACCACGGCGAGCGCGGTGAGCTCGAACGGACGGTGTGCCCCCTCAGAGCGCTCCCAGTCGGCGGGGCCCCAGTTCTTCGCCCGGATGCCGGTGGGCGGGGTGATGTCGCGCCGGGCGACGCCGATGCGCGCCTCGGTGCGGGGGATGCGGATGCGATCGCCGAGTTTCGTGGCAGATGCGGTGTCGTTCACGCGTGGCCCTCCCTGTTCTCCATGATGCCGCCGGTCAGGCGGTTTTCAGCACGTCGGCGATCAGGACACGCTCACCGTCTGCAGGGAGATCGGTCTCGACGCCGCGCTCGACCGCGTCGCTGTAGAGCAGCGTCGACGGCTCGGAGAAGCCCGCGGCCAACCGCAGCCGTCCTCCGACGAACTGTGCGCCGGTGACCCGCGCGTGGTTGATGCCCGCGCCGATGTCGACGTGCGCCGCCCCCTTCGGCACCGTGGACGTCACACCGCTCAGCCGCCAGGTGATCACGCCCGCGCCGCCGGCCCGCGACAGCATGGCGCCCTCGCCGCGCTCCGTGCTCAGCTCGACCCCCTCGAGCACGATGGCCTGGTCGCGCACCGCGGTCGCCGTGAGCACGACGTCACGGACCGTGCCGCCCCGGATGGTCACCCTCGACGCCCCGAGTTCGGCGGGGGCGCCGGTCGCCGGACCGCTCAGCCGGCAGTCGACGAACTCGACCGCTCCGGATCCCCGAGCCTTCATCCCGTCGATTCCGGTGATCGTGCAGCGTGCGAAACTCACGGGGACCGTGACGGGGGTCTGGATGAGCACCTGGTCCTTGGGGAGCGCGAAGGTGCAGTCCTCGATGGTCGTCGGCCGCGACGACCTGGTCGATCGCTGGCCGATGGCCAGCAGCCCCGCGGTGCACCCTCGCAACTGGGCGCCGTCGGCGTTGATCGTCATGGTCGCCTGGGGGTCGAAGGTCGATCGCCCGATCACCCGGACGTTCTCGAGCGTCAGGTCGCTGATCTTCGTGCCCGCGACGAACCACGAGCAGACGTGGTCGCGCACCGTGATGCGCTTGGCTGCGGTGCCCCATTGCGCGCCGGAGTTGGCGATGTCCATCAGCCCCGAGCACCCGATGAAGGTGAGGTCGTGCTCGTACTGACCGTGCGTGGTGAACGGGTTCCCGCCCTGGTCGTCACCGTCGCCGTGGCAGTTCTCGACGATGCAGTACGCACTGGCGGTCAGATCGTTGAGATGCCGCGCGTTCGACGATGTGCAGTCGCTCACCCGCCCGTAGAGGCTGTAGATCTGCTGCGTGAGGTAGCCCGCGCCGCCGTAGAAGACCGTGGGCGGGTTCTCGACCGAGCAGCGTTCGGTCGCGAAGTGGGTGTTCCACCGCCGCATGATGACCGGCCACCAGGTGCGACTGGCGTGCACGTCGGCGACATCGCAGTGGATCGCGTACTCGAAGGCGATCGGGTGCGATCCGGTGAGCTCGCGAGAGTCCGGGAAGGAGCCGTCCGTCGGTCCGTCGAAGGGACCGGCCCCGAGGAACCGCATGTTCGAGATGCGCACGCCCTCGACCGGATCCATCCGACACCAGATGAGCTTTCGCCCCGTGTCGAGCGGCCAGCCGTTCAGGTAGTCGATCCGGATGTGCGTTCCGTCGATCTGCTGCGTCACCCGGACGAATCGCTGGATCTCGCGCTCATCGGCTCCACCTCCGGCGACCGTGTCGCACTGTAGCGCCCACCAGGAGTCCACGGGGAACGCCGCCGCATCAGGCACAGTCACCGCGTCCGTCAGCTCGGGCCAGGCCTCTGCCAGGCGGTGCTCGACCACCACGTCCCGCGACACCCCGGTGAAGAACATCACCGCACCGAAGGGGTTGTCGTGGGTGTTCGCCTCGATCCCGTCCGTGGTGATGACGTGGCCCCCGAAGTCGATCTCGATGTGGGAGCGGGTGAAGCGATGCCGTCGCTGGAACAGCAGGTCGGTGCTCGCCGCGATCCGCTTGACGCGGACGTCGTTCACCATCGCGGCGAGCGCGTCATCGGCCGCCGTCTCGGGCCCGGTGATGCCGAAGACCCGGAAGTCGACGGTGCCGTCGTGCTGCAGCAGCCATCTGCTGCCGCGCTTTCCGGCGATCACCGTGCCGCCGTTGGCCTCGATGTCCGTAGCCTCGACCCCCACGTAAACGAGCAGTCCGGCGTCGCCGGGCGTCCGGTAGCCGGCGACGATCGCCACCTCGCCGTCGCGCGCACGGCGCCGGGACAGCTCGGAGACGGAGTCCGCCCTGGTGATGTCCTTCGCCCCCGCCGCGGTGGGAGCCGCCTGCGCGGGTGACGCCGCTGCCAGGGAGCCGGCCGCACCGAGCGCGACCGCACCGAACCCCGCCACGAGGGCGCGTCGACTCGTCGAACGCACACGCGCATCCGCGTCGCTGCGGGACATCACCGCACCCCGGACTTCGCGTCTGCGGCGAGCAGCGCTTCGGCCGGAACAGTGAAGTCCGCCCGTCGGCTGAGCACGAAGGCGATGCTCGCACCGAGCAGCGTGAGTCCGGCGATCAGGAGCAGACCCCAGATCGCCGACCCCGTGGTCTCGCTGATCCAGCCGATCGCGTACGGACCGGCGAATCCGGCGAGGTTGCCGACCGAGTTGATGAAGGCGAGTCCGGCAGCCGCCGCCGTGCCGGTGAGCACCATGGGCGGCAGACTCCAGAACAGCGGCGTCGTCGAGAACAGCGCCGACATCCCGACGCACAGCGCCGCGAGCGCTAGGATCGGCGTGCCCTGCGCCGCGACCGCCGCGATGAGCGACAGCGCGGTGATGGTGAGCGTGATGCCGATCTGCAGCGGGATGTTGCCCTGCTTGCGGGCGGCACGCTCCCACGGGAGCATGACGAGTGCGGCGCACAGATTCGGCAGCGCGACGATCCACCCCGTCGTGGAGTTGGAGAAGTCGCCCATGCTCTTCACGATCGTGGGCAACCACATGCCGAGCCCGTACGCGCCGAACACCACACCGAAGAACAGCACGATCAGGGTCCACAGGCGTCCGTTGCTGAACACCTCGCGCAGGCGCAGACGCCCGTGCTTCTGCTCGGTCGCCGCTGTCTCGGCCGCCAGGGTGTCGTTGATCCACCGCTGCTCGGTCGGGTCGAGCCAGCGCGCATCCTGCGGACGGTCGGGCAGCCAGAAGAAGACGACGAAGGCGAGGAGCACAGCGGGGAGGCCCTGCAGGAGGAAGACCAGCTGCCAACCGTCCAGACCCCACATGCCGTGGAGCTCGAGCATCCAGCCGGAGAGGGGCGCGGCGACGGCGTTCGCGATCGGGTTCGACAGCACGAACACTGCGAGCACCTGGGTGCGGTACTGCCGCGGGAACCAGAGCGTGAGGTAGAGGAGCACGCCGGGGAAGAAGCCGGCCTCGGCGATGCCGAGCACGAACCGGGCGATCGCGAACTGGGTGGCATCCTGCACGAAGGCGGTGAGGGCGGCGACGAGTCCCCAGGAGACCATGATGCGGGCGATCCACTTACGGGCGCCGAAGCGCTCGAGCAGGAGGTTGCTGGGCACTTCGAACAGCAGGTACCCGATGAAGAAGATGCCGGCGGCGAACCCGAAGGCGGCCTCGGTGATCTGCAGTGCCGCCGTCATCTCCAGCTTGGCGAAGCCCGAGTTGTTGCGGTCCATGTAGGCGACGAGGTACAGCAACCCGAGGAACGGGCCCAGACGCCAGATCGCCTTCTTCATGGCGGAGGCTCCGACCTCCTCCGGTGTTCGCGTATCGGGTGCGGATGCGTTCCCGGCCATGGACAACTCCTTCGTCATCGTTCGAGTGGGCTTGCTATAGCATCTAGCAAATCCCTGGCCGTGTCCACTCATTCGGAAAATGCCATAGCATCGAGCGAACGAATTCGCGCCTCTCGACGAGACGGAACCGCGGATCGAGAAGGGCACCGAATGCGCAGCGTCTCGGATCAGAACATCGCCGAACAGGTCGCAGACGAGCTGCGCGCGGCCATCCACTCCGGAGAGCTCGCCCCCGGCGAGCGCCTGGTCGAGCGCAAGCTCGCCGACCGGCTCGGTGTCAGCCACATCCCGGTGCGCGAGGCCCTGACCCGGCTCGCCGAGGAGCGTCTGATCACCCGCGAGCCCCGCCGCGGCGCTCGTGTCGCCCAGCTGAGCGCGCAGGACCTGGAAGAGATCTCCAGCCTGCGGATCGTGCTGGAGCAGTTCATGGCGATCCGTGTGCAGGAGCGATGGAGCGATGAATCCGCCGCCCGGCTCGGAGCCATCATCCAGGCGATGGCGGATGCGGCCCCCGGCGACATCGACGAGGTGCTGCGCCAGGACCGCCTCTTCCACGAGACGCTCGCCGATCTCGCCGAGCACCGCTTCCTCGACGAGCTGAGCGGCCAGTTGCGCGGCCGGATCACCGGATTCCTGCATGCCGCCAACGCGGCCCTCGACCCCGCAGAGCAGGAGGAGCACGTGCGCAGCCACCAGCAGATCGTCGACGCCATCGCGAGCGGCGACCCCGAGCGGGCGCAGGCCGTGATCGCCGAGCATGTGACCAGGGCCGTCGAGCGCATCACCCCCACGGCCGAGTGATCCGCGCCGTGACCCCGCAGACGATCGTCCTCACCGGAGCCTCCGACGGGATCGGCGCAGCGGCCGCCCGCCAGCTCGCCTCCTCCCCGCATCGCCTCATCCTCGTCGGCAGGTCGGTCGAGAAGACCCGCGCCATCGCCGAGGAGACCGGCGCTGCGTGGTTCACCGCCGACTTCGCGCGCCTCGACGACGTGCGAGCACTGGCCGCGAAGATGACCGACGCCGTCGGCGACAGCGGCATCCACGTGCTGGCGAACAACGCCGGCGGCATCTTCGGGGATCAGACCCCGACGGTCGACGGCTTCGAGAAGACCATGCAGGTCAACCACCTGGCGCCGTTCCTGCTCACGAACCTGCTGCTCCCCCACGTGCTGAAGGCGGAGGGCGCGGTTGTCAACACCTCCAGCATCGCCCACCGCCTGTTCGGTCATCTCGACGTGGACGACCTCGACAACCGCCGCCGCTTCAGCCCGAACAAGGCCTACGGCGACGCCAAGCTCGCGAACGTGCTGTTCGCCAAGAGCCTGCACACGAAGTTCCACGCCCAGGGGCTGAGCGCGGTCGCCTTCCACCCCGGCACCGTGCAGACGAACTTCACGTCCGACTCGTCGAGCATCATGCGACTGCTCTACCGCACCCCGCTCAAGCACCTCATGCTCATCGGTGCAGACAAGGGCGGTGCGACACTGCGCTGGTTCATCGAGGGAACCCCCGGTGAGACCTGGTTCTCCGGCGCCTACTACGACGAGCGCCAGCTGACCACGAAGATCAATCCGCAGGTGAACGACGCCGCCCTCGCCGAGGCCCTCTGGCAGCGCAGCGCCGAGCTCGTCGGCATCCCCACCACGTAGCCCGAACGCATCGAGCGGCCCCGGCTCGCCTGCCCGTTTCGCGTTCCCCGGTTCGTCTCCCCGGAGTGCGCACCTGTCGGGAGATCTCACGGATGTCGGACCGGATCAGGCTTTCCGGTCCGACATCCGGACATTCTCCCGACGGATGCACCTCCCGACGGATGGCCCTCCCGACGGATGCACCTCCCGACGGATGCACCTCCCGACGGATGCTCCGCCCCGAAGCCAGGCGCCCGGGAGAGCGTCAGACCACGAGGTTCGCGGTATCCACCACGCGCGGGCCCGCGGCGGGGAAGGCCGTGCGGGTCACACCCGACTCGACGTTGCCGGTGTGCAGCAGCGTGGACGATGCGCCGAACGCGGCATCCACCAGCTCGATCGCGCCGCCTTCGAAACGGTTGCCGACGGCGCGGTAGTGGGTCGCGCCCTTCGTGACCGCGACATGCGTGGCCGACCCCTCCGCACGGAAAGTGCTGTCGGACAGCGTCAGGTGCAGCTCGCCGTCGCCGGCGCGCGAGACACCGGTGCCGCCCTTGATCGCGACATCCGACCCCGCGATCTCGACCGCCTGCCGCTCCCCTCGTGCCGCGGCGATGCGGGCGTTGCGGAGCGTCGATCCCTCGAACCGCAGCCGCTCCGACGATGTCACGACCGGCGCCGCGTCGTCGGCGGCCGTGAGCGTCGAGCCGCGGAAAGTGACCGCTCCGGCCCCCGCGATCTTCATGCCGCCGACCCGATCGAGCACGGTGTCGACGAACGTGACCGGCGTTTTCACCGTGGCGTTGGTGAGCTCCCCCGGTGCGACGAAGGTGAAGTGCGAATCGGCGATCACGGTCGGCCGCGCGGAGTTGTCCGAGGCCTGCGTGATCACGAGGGTGTCGGATGCCGTGCAGCCGCGCAGCTGCGCGCCGTCGGCGTTGATCCACAGCATGCCCGATCCCGCGAGCGACGGCTTGCCGATCACCTGCACGTCTTCGAGGGTGAGGTCGGTGATGCGCACGCGGGCGACGAACCACGAGCACACGTGCTTGCGCACCGTGATGCGCTTGGCCGCCGATCCCCAGGCCGCCCCCGAGTTCGCGAAGGTCATCAACCCCGAGTTGCCGGTGTACGTGAGGTCGTGCTCGTACTGCCCGTGCGTGACGAACGGCCCCTGGTCATCGCCGTCGCCGTGGCAGTTCTCCACCAGGCAGTAGGCGCTCGCGGTGAAGTCGTTCAGGTGCCGGGCGTTCGCGGTGTGGCAGTTGGCGACGTATCCGTAGAGGCAGTAGATCTGCTGCGTCAGGTAGCCGGCCCCACCCCAGGTGACCGAGGTCGGGTTCTTCAGCGTGCAGCTCACGGTCGAGTAGTACGTGTTCCACCGGCGCTGGATCAGCGGCCAGAAGGTGCCGGTGCCGTCGATGTGGTCGACGTCGCAGCGCACCGCGTACTCGAAGGCCAACGGGTGCGAGCCCGTGTACTCGTCGGTCCCGGTGCCGAGGAACTTCAGGTTCGACACCGTCACGTCATGCACCGGAACGACGCGACGCCAGGTCATCGTGCGGTCTTTGCCGAGCGGCCAGCCGTTCTTGTAGTTGATGCGGATGTGCGTGCCATCGACGATCTGCGTGACCTGCACCAGCCGCTGCAGCTCGCGCTCCCAGCGGCCCGACAGCGCGTTCACCTCGGCGGCGTACCAGTCGCCGACCGCGAAGAACGAGGAGTCGGCGACCGGGAAGATGTCACCCAGGTCGGGAACCACCTCGCCGAGCTTCGCCTCCTGCACGGCATCCGTCACCTCGCCGCGGAAGAACATGACTGCCGCGAAGGGGTCGTCCTTGCCCGCATTCTCGATGCCGACGGTCGTCATGAGGTGCCCGCCGAAGTCGAACGCGATGTTCGACCGCGAGAACCTGTGGCGACGCACGAAGTTGAGGGGAGTGTGCCCCTCGATGCGGTGGATGCTCGCATCGTTCACCATGGCGTCGAGCGCGTCGTCGGCGTTGACGCTCGCATCCATGATCCCGAACATCCGGAAGTCCACGACCCCCTCGTGCACGAGCACCCACGCCCCGCCCTTCGGAGCCCCGAGCACGGTGCCGCCGTTCGCCGCCGGAGCGTTCTTCTTCACGAAGCGGTACAGCCCGCCGCCCCCGTCACCGGCCGCGGCGTACCCGGTCGTGCGGACCAGGTCGCCGTCCTTGCCCTTGCGCGTGACGAGATCGGTCGCCGTACCGCCGTTCGCCACAGACGAGGAGCCCGAGTTGCCCTGCGTGACGATCGGGCCGGCGGCCTGCGCGGGGGTCTGCGCGCTGACGGCCGCCACGCCGCCGATGGCTGCCGCTCCGAAACCGGCGAGCAGCATGCGTCTGCTGCGCAGAGCAGCGGTGTCGGTCTTCTCCTGCGGGGTCGTGCTCGTCTTCTGGGTCATGCTCATCCTCCTTGCGGCGTCATCGCCGCGGTCAGGCGTCCGGTCGTTCGGCCGGGCCGCATCATCCGATCGATCCCCAGTCCCCAGTGCTTTCTCCGAGCGGGTCGCTCAGAAGTAGTCGCCCGCCGTGAAGTGGCGGATGCCGCGCAGCCGCGCCTCACGCCGCAGCGGACGGATCATCCCGGTGCGGTCGTCCTGCCGCACGGCCGCGGGGGCGAAGGCGCGGAGTGCGCGATCCTCATCCTCGAGAGCGGGGACGGCGAGATCGCACGACGTCACCCCGGCGGATGCCCAGTCCGCGCCGATGGCGGAGAGCAGATCATCGCGCGCAGCGCCGGCCTCCGGAAGCACGGCACTCTCCAGGAGCATGCCGACGTCGCCGCGGCGCTCGGCGATCGCATAGCCGACGAGCGCCGATCCGTCGACCCGGAGGTACAGGGTCGCGCCCCTCATACGCACCTCGGCCATCGCCCGGTCGCGGTCGCCGCGCACCGGGGCCAGGACCACTCGACCTGCGCGCGAACGCCCGTAGACCTCCCGCAGTGGGCGGAGGCTCCCGAGCCCCACGGTCTCGCGCACGACCAGCCCCTCGGTCTCGGCCGACACGGGAGGGCTCCACGGCCCGACCAGGGTGCGCGGCATGGAGAAGGTCTCGAACCCGCTCGAGTGATACACCTCGGGGGTGCCGGTGAACAGCAGCGCCCAGTCGGCGTCGCGCCCGGCCTGCAACGTCGCGGTGACGAGCCTGCGGGCGAGGCCCTGTCCCCTGGAGCGCTCGGCGACCGCGACGCTGCCGATCGCCTGCACCTCGGCGATGCCGCCGTCGGATTCGCGCAGCCGCTTGGGCAGACCGTAGATCGACCCGCACAGGCCCTCATCGTCTTCGGCCACGATCGTGTGGGCGAACCGTTCATCGTCGATGAGCCACTGGTCAGGCGTGAGCGCAGGGGCGAACGCGGTCGCCCACAGCGCGGTGAGCGCGGGCTCGTCCTCGACGCGCGCGGCCCGGATGCGCTGGTCGCTCATGCGTCGCCCCGCGCGATCTCGGCGGCACGGATGCTGTTCGCCACGACGCTCCGCGCCTCGTGCCAGGGCGCCACGGTCGCCCCCGCGGGCGCCGCATCGAGCAGCGCGCGGATCAGGCCGCGGAACCCGAGCTCGTCGTTCGCGTCCGCACCTCCCTCCGCACCGACATCGAGCGCGACCGAGCGGATGCCGGTGGTCGTCACCACATCCACCCCGTAGGCGTCCACACCGGGCGCGCCGGTGATCAGCACCTGCACCGGCACCTCGCGCTCCGCACCGGGCATTCGCACCATGCCCTCGACGCCGGCGGCATCCTCGGACGCCGTGGCCGATCCGTGGCGCGAGCGCGTCCAGCCCGATCCCGAGACGAGAGCAGCACCCGGCAGCAGCACGTCGAGCATCTCCCAGGCGTGCACCCCCACCGTCACCGCTGTACCTCCGCCGCGCTGTGGGTCGTCCTGCCATGCGCGCTCCGGCAGCTGGAAGGCTGCATTGTCGTGCTGGGCGTGCACACGGAGCGCGAGCACGTCGTGAGCCGCGACCTCCTCGGCGAGACCTCTGAGCGCAGGCGCGAAGCGGAGGACTGAGCTCGTGCCGACGGGGACGGAGGATGCCACGAGCGCGCGGTCGACCTCGACGAGCTGCGCAGCCGTCGCCGCCATCACCTTGTTCACGAAGACCGGAGCGGCTCCGCTGCCGAGCGCCTGCAGGAAGGGTCCGACCTCGTGCGGACGCGGTGTCGCGATGACGAGGTCGGGTCGGAGCGCCGCGAGCTCGCCGACCGAGGCCGCCGTGACCCCGCCGAAGCGTGCCGCGAACGCGCTCGCCGCTGCCGCATCCGCATCGTGCACCCCGACGACCTCGGCGCCGAGCGCTCGGACGTTCGCGGCGTCGGTGTGCGGATGAGAGTGCGCGAGCCCGGCGAAGGCCACGCGCAGCGGCGTCCCGGTCATGCCATCGACGACAGCTGGTCGCGGGAGACGGTGTGTGCGAGCGGGTGTCCCGCGGCGAAGGCCTCGACCTCGTCGGCGACGATCCGTCCCTGACGCCGTCGCCCCTGACTCGTGCCGGCCGCCCGATGCGGGGTCACCAGCGCGCCGCGCAGCGTCCGGAACGGACTGTCCGCGGCGAACGGCTCCTCGTCGAACACATCGATCGCGGCGTTGAGCCTGCCGCGCTGCAGCTCCTCGATCAGCGCGGCCTCGTCGACCAGCCACGAGCGCGCGGTGTTCACGAGCCCCGCGCCGTCGCGCATCAGGGCGAGCTCGCGGCGACCGATGAGATGGTGGGTCTCGGGCAGCGTGGGAGCATGCACGGCGACGATCTGCGCGCGCCGCAGCGCCTCGTCGAGCGGCACGAGCTCGGCTCCGAGAGCCGCCGCCGCGTCGGCATCGATCGTCGGGTCGACCAGCAGAGCTTCGGCCCCGAGCGCACGGATCAGTTCGAGGTAGGACCGCCCGGTGCGGGAGGCGCCGATCACGGCGATGGGTGTACCGAGGATCTCGCGCTGCACGCCCACGGCATCCGCGTCGTACCAGCCGTCGCCGGAGCGCAGGGCGTTGTGCATCTCGGGCACCCGGTGCAGCAGCGCGAGCGTGAACGTCAGCGACACCTCGGCCACCGGCCGCGCCATCCCCGCACCGGCCTGGGTGACCAGGATGCCGCGGTCGAACAGCTCGTCGGTCGCGAAGGGCTTGATCGTCGCACCGGTGTGCGCGATCAGTGCGAGCGCGGGCAGCGATGCCAGCACCGCGGCGTCGAACGGGCCGACGCCCCAGCTCGTGATGACGATGCGCGCCTCGGCGAGCTCCGCGTCCGCGAGGCGGTCGACACGCAGGAAGGTGCCCCCGAGACGAGCCGCGACCGCACGCAGGCGCTCCGCATCCTCGTCGGAGAAGAACTCCGTGAAGAGCTCTTCCGAGACGACCGCGACCACGGTCGGCACACTCCTCTGCGCGCTCATCTCAACCAGGCCTCGAGGTTCTCGGCGATGAAGGCGTCGTCGTTCAGGTCGGGGTAGGCGTGACGCACCCGCGCGATCTCCTCGGCCTGTCCCGGCGAGAGACCCTCCGCGGGGTCGAGGCACCAGACGCCGTCGAGCAGACCCTGCTGACGCAGCATCTCGTGCACGCCGGCGATCACGCCGTCGAAGTCGTTGCCGGGATCGAACACGGCCTGGTTGACGTCGACCATGTCGGAGGCGACGAGACCGAGCTCGCGGTAGGCCTGCGCATCGCCGGCCATCGCCCGCTGCGCGCGTTCGAGGAGAGCGACGGCGGCGCGTGTGCCGACCGCCCACTGGCCGAGCAGCCCGCCGACGAAGCGCAGCGTGCGCGCACCCGAGGGCGAATCCACGTGGAATTCGGAGAGCAGGTCGGCCACGATCGCATCGTCGTTCCCGGTGTAGAGCGCGATCTCGTCGGCGCGGCCCGAGGCCGCGACGCCGCGCACCAGCTCGAGCGTGCGGTAGCGGTCGAAGGGGGCGGCCTTGACCGCGACCACGGCCGGGATCGAGGCGAACTCGCGCCAGAAGTCGCGGTCGAGCACGGGGCCGCCGATCGCGGTCTGCAGGTAGAAGCCGACCACCGGCAGCACGTCGCCCACGGCCCTGGCGCGCTCCAGCAGGGCGCGCTCGTCGGCGCCGGCCACGCGAGGGCTCACCAGCACGGCGTCGTAGCCCAGGCCACGGGCGAGCTCGGCCTCGGCGACCGCCTGAGCCGTGCCACCGGCGACACCGGCGATGCGTACGACGTCGGCGCTCGCCCGCGCGTCGAGCTCTTCCGCGGCGAGCGCGAGCACGGGCTCGAACAGGGCGTGCTCCGGATCGCGGATCTCGAACTGGGTGGTGTGCACTCCCACGGCGATGCCCCCGGCACCGGCGTCGAGGTAGTAGCGGGTGAGGGCGCGCTGGCGGCGTTCGTCGATGCGCCGATCGGCGGTGAGGGCGAGCGGATGCGCCGGGATCACGGCACCGCGGGCGAGGGTCGCCGCAGCCTCCGGTCGCAGGGTGGGAACCGCCATCAGAACTTCCCGTCCCGCACGGCCCACTTGGTCGGCTTGGCGATCATCGGTAGGCCCTTCTCGATCCAGTCCGCCTGCAGCCCGATCAGTGTCTCGGCCGAGACGGCCGGGTAGCCGAACAGGGCCATGCAGCGCCGGGCATCGCTGAGCAGCGCGGTGGGCTGGGGCTCGTCGACGATCGTGACCTCGCGGTCGAACAGGGTGCCGAATCGACGGGCGATCGACTCCACGCTCAGCAGCTCGGGGCCGGTGAGGTTGATCGCGAACGGGGCGGTCGAGGCGTGCACGAGGCTGCGCAGCACGACCTCGTTCGCATACCCCTGCCAGATCACGTTGACGTTGGCCGTCGCGACCGACACGGGCTGGCCCGCATGCACGGCGCTGCCGATGTCGGCGAGCACCCCGTAGCGCAGGTCGACGGCGTAGTTGAGGCGGATGATCGCGACCTTCGTGCCACGCTCCTGGGCGCCGAACTCGAAGACCCGCTCGCGCCCGAGGCACGACTGCGCGTACTCGCCGATCGGTGCGGGCTGCACCTCTTCTGATGCTCCGCCGGAGGACGCAGGCAGGAACGGGTAGACGTTGCCCGTCGAGAGCACCGAGATGGCACTGTCGCGGTAGCGGCGGGCTACCCGATCGGGCAGGGCGGCGTTGACCTCCCACGCCCACGAGGCGTTGGTCGCGGCTCCGAACTTCGCCCCGACCATGAACACCACGTTGGGGGCGTCCGGCAGCGATGCGAAGTCGTCGTTCTCGATCAGGTCGAACGGGACGACCTTCACCCCCGCGGTCTCCAGACGCTCGCGGATCGCCGCGTCACCGAAGCGGGAGACGGCGTAGACCGCGTCGCCCTGGCGCCCGGCGGCATCCATCCCGCGGCGCGCGAGCATGGCCAGCGTCGGGCCCATCTTGCCCCCGGCGCCGAGGATCACGAGGTCGCCCGCACCCCGTGCGAGGTCGTCGATCAGGCCGGCGCTCGGAGTGGCGAGTGCCTCCTCGAGCTCCGCCTCGGAAGTGAACTGGTGCTGAGTCATGTGGTGCTTTCCCTTCTTCTCAGCCCTTGATGCCCGTACCGGCCACGCCCTCCTGCACGTACCGCTGAGCGATGAGGTACGCGAGGAAGATGGGCAGCAGCGCCACGACGGATCCGGCGAGCATGGTGCTCAGCGGGACGTTCTGCTGCTGCAGCGACGAGATGCCGACGGTGAGTGTGAACATCGCGTTGGACTTCGCGATGATGAGCGGCCACAGGAAGTCGTTCCAGTGCCACAGGAAGACGAAGATGCCCAGCGTCGCCAGGATCGGCTTGCACAGCGGGAGCACGATCCGCAGGAAGATGCGGAACTCCCCCGCGCCGTCGATGCGGGCGGCCTCGAACAGCTCATCCGGCAGTCCCTGGATGAACTGCCGCATCAGGAACACGGCCTGCGCGTTCGCGAGCGACGGCAGGATCAGACCCCAGTACGTGTCGACGCCCCCGAGGTTGGCCATGAGGATGAACGTCGGGATGAGGGTGACGTGGAACGGCACCATGACCATCGCCAGGAACGACCAGAACATCACCTCCTTGCCGCGGAAGCGCTTCTTCGCGAAGGCATACCCGGCAAGTGCCGAGAGGAACAGCACGGCGACGACCGAGACGAGGGAGTAGATGAGCGTGTTGCCGAGCCAGCCGAGGATGTTCTGTCCCGCGAGCACCTGCTCGTAGGCCTCGAACGAGATGTCCTGGAAGGGCAGCAGGGAACCCGGGAGCTCGACGACCATGCCGGGCTTCAGGCTCAGCACGACCATCGCGTAGAACGGGAAGAAGCTGAGGATGCCGGCCAGGCTCAGCCAGATCCACCGGCCGACGATCCCCCACCCGGTGGGCTGGAGCGCCCGGTAGGCGCGACGCTGCTTCGTCGACATCTTCGGCGGCGTCGCCGGCGCCTGGGTCGGAGGCTGCAACAGAGCGGTCATTTCTGCTTTCCGATCACCAGGCGCTGGATGAGCGCGACGACGAGGGTCATGATGAACAGGGCCACACCGATCGCGGCCGCGTAGCCGTAGTCGAAGTAGCGGAAGCCCTGGTCGTAGAGCATGTACACGAGCGAGTAGCTGGCGTTCGCCGGCCCGCCCTGGGTCATCACGTAGATGACGTCGAACACCTGGAAGGCGGCGGTCGTCTCGATCACCGCGAGGAAGAAGAAGGTCGGACGCAGCACCGGGAGGATGATGTACCGGAAGCGCTGCCAGGCGTTGGCGCCGTCGACCAGCGCCGCCTCCTCGAGCTCGCGGGGAACGTCCTGCAGCGCGGCGATGAGGATCATCATCCCGTAGCCGAAGCGCGACCAGACACCGACGACGACGATCGCGGGGATCACGAGCACGGTGCTGCCGAGCCAGGATCCGCCGAGCCCCAGCGGTGCCATCAGCGCCGACCACGGACCGTTCGCGGAGAAGATCCAGACGAAGATCGACCCGGCCAGCACGAGAGAGGTGATGACGGGGAGGAAGAAGATCGAGCGGAAGAAGCGCGCGCCCCGGAAGGCCCGGCGCACACCCAGTGCCATCACGGTGGACAGCACGAGCGCGATCGGCACGGCGCACACCGTGTAGATGAGGGTGGTGCCCATCGCCCGCCAGAACAGCGGATCGGCGATCATGCGCTGGAAGTGGTCGAGACCACGCCACGAGATCTCACCCGTGATGTCGTAGTCGAAGAAGCTCAGGGCCACGCCGGCGATGCTCGGGCCGAAGCGGAAGGCGATGAACAGGAGGAAGGCGGGGAGCACGAACAGGAACGCGATCCGCGCCTCTCGTCGTGCGAGCACCCGGGTGACCCGCCCTGCGGGCCTCTTCGCCGTGGTTGCCGTCGTCATCAGTGATACCTCACGTGGGGGGAGTGAAGGGGTGCGGGGGCATGCGGAGTTCGGGCTCCGCATGCCCCCGATCGTGTTACTTCTTGATCAGCGGTGCCGCGGCTGTCGCGGCATCCTTCAGCGCAGCCTCCGGGGTCTTGTCCCCGAGGAGGGCTGCCTGGATCTCCGGCGCGAGCACGCCCATGAGCGCGCGGGACGAGGCGTTGAGCTCGCCCACCGTGGTGTCGGGGACGTACTTCTCGACCTCGCCGAGCAGCGGGTCGTCCGCGTACAGCGGGGCGGTGGTGCTGAGCGCCGAGAAGTAGCCGGCCGCCTTGAGGTACGGCTCGACCACGTCGGCGCCGGTGGCGTACTCGACGAACTTCGCCGCAGCGTCCTGCGCCTTGGAGCCCTTGAGCACCGAGAGCGATCCGACCGTGCCGTAGGCCACGGACTCCTTCTCGGTCAGCGGCGCCATCACCTTGACGTTCTCCTCGCCCCAGAAGGGCACGACCTCGTTGACCGCGTTGTTCCACGTGCACGCGACCTTGCCCTGGGCGACGGCGGTCTGCTCGAGCGGGACGTTGGTGGTGAGCGCCTCGGGGTCGAGAGCGCCCGCCTCGGCCAGGTCGGTGAGGAAGGTGAGCGCCTGCACGCCCTCCTTGCTGTCGAACCCGACGTCGCCGTCCTTCGTGTAGACCTCGCCACCGGCCTGCCACAGCAGCGGGTAGTACGTGAGGTTGAGGGTGTTCTCCGCGGATGCCGGGTAGTTCAGGGCGTACATGCCCTTCTCCGTGAAGGCGGGGGCCATCGCGGTGACGTCATCCCAGGTCTCGGGGTACTCGGTGACGCCCGCGGCCTCGAACGCAGCGGCGTTGCAGATGAGGGGCTGGGCGCTGGTGAGGATCGGAGCCCCGAGGATGTCTCCGTCGAGCGTGACCGACTTCTTCACGTTCGGCAGCAGATCATCCTGGCGCTCGGTGCTCAACAGGTCGTTGAGCGGGGCGATCGACTTCTGGTACGCCGCGAGCTGGTCGGGGATGAGGTAGACGACGTCGGGGCCCTTGCCGGCCGCGATCGCGGTCTGGAGAGCCTCGTCGCGGTTCGCCCACGGGAAGATCTCGTACTTCACGTTGATGTTCTCGTTCTGCTTCTCGAAGTCGGCGATCGTCGAGTCCCAGAAGTCCTTGTGCACCGCCTCGTCGGCGATGACCGGGTAGAGCCAGACCGTGATGTCCTGCTCACCCTCTGCGGTGTTGCCTCCGCCGGCCGAACATCCGGCCAACAGGGTGGCGGCCGCGAATCCCGCGACGACGCTGGTGATCTTGCTGACGCGCATGGTGCTCCTTTGCTTATACCGTGCTGAGTACGGTTCATTATGACACTGCAATGGGATAATTCGTCAAGTACAAGTTCTCAGACCCGTGTTTCAGCCGTGTTTCCCGTTCGAGAACATCAAAGCTTGATCTGAGAATTGGGTGTGCTAATTTGATCGCACCCGACGACGGAGAAGAAGGAAGGACCGCACATGGCCGTGACCAGTCCGCTCTCGATCGTTGCGCGATCCGCTCTGCAGCTGCGCGATGTCGGGCCCGCGACCGTGAACGACCTGTCTCGTTCACTCGAGATCTCGCGTACCTCGGTCGAGAACGCCGTGACCGTCCTGGCCGAGTCCGGGCTGATCGTCGACGCCCCCGCCCAGAACGGCGGCGGCGCCGGACGCCCCGCCCGCCGCTACTCCTTCCACGGCGCCGCTGGCACCGTGGTGGGGGTCGACATCGGGGTCGCGAGCGTGCGCGTGGTGCTCGCCGACCTGTCCGGACTCGTGATCGCGCAGCGCAGCTACTCCGGTTTGGCCGCGCAGCCCGACGGCGCCTCCAAGCTCGCCGCCGTGATCGACGATGTGCGCCGCACCCTCTCCGCCGTCTCCATCCCCGCCTCGAAGGTGCGCGCGGTCGGCGTCTCGCTCCCCGGCATCGTCGACGATGCGGGGCGCGTGACCACCTCCGTCGTCATCCCCGAATGGTCGGGCATCGACATCGGCTCCCAGCTGCGGCAGGCCTTCGGCTGTCCGGTCGCCGTCGACAACGGCGTGCGCCTCGCCGCTGTCGCGGAGCACCACCTCGGTGTCGCGCAGCTGGTCGACGACGTGATCTACCTCTCGGTCGGCAACCGCATCGCGATGGGACTGATCCTTGGCGGACGCCCGCGGCGCGGCATCCACAACGCCGCCGGCGACATCGGCCGGCTCGCCTTCCGGGGGCTGAACACCGAGACGGGTCAGATCTCGTGGCGCACGGCGCCGACCGCAGCCGAGGTGTTCGCGAAAGCACGCGGGGGCGATGAGGCCGCCCAGCAGGAGCTCGACGGCTTCATCGACGAACTCGCCCACGGGATCGCCACCCTGACCATGACGGTCGACCCGGCCATGATCGTGATCGGCGGCGGACTGTCCGCAGCGCACGAGCAGCTGCTCGACCCGCTTCGGGCCGCCCTGCCCGGCCACCTCGGCCTGCCGTTCCAGGTGCCGATCGCCGAAGCGCGACTGGGCGCCGAGGCCGCCGCGCACGGAGCGGTCGTGCACGCGTTCCAGCGCCACGCCGCCGAGATCTACGGCATCGAGGACATGCCGGCCCCGCCGATCACCCCGCTGCCGATCGAGGCGGCCGGCACCGACGACACCACCGTCGAGAACACCGAGGAGAAGCAGTGAGCACGTTGAAGGTCGGACTCATCGGAGCCGGGGGCATCTCCCGCGTGCACGCCGACGCCTGGCGGGCGCTCGGCGCCCAGGGGTACGTCACGTCTCTCGTGGGAGCCGAGGCGATCGCCGAGGAGTACGGATTCGAGCTGGTCCCCGATGTCGACACGCTCATCGGTCTGGTCGACATCGTCGACATCGTGACCCCGAGCAGCACCCACGCCGACTTCGCGCAGCGGGCCATCGCGCGCGGGCTCGACGTGATCTGCGAGAAGCCGCTCGCGGCGACCGCCGAGGCCGCTGCAACCATCGCCCGCGCCGCAGAAGAGGCCGGCGTGCGGCTCTTCCCTGCCCACGTCGTGCGGTACATGGGCGAGTACGCCCAGATCAAGGCGGGCATCGACGCCGGTCGCATCGGCACGCTCGCCGTGCAGCGGTTCAGCCGCGCCGGCTCCGCCCCGCAGACCCCGTGGTTCTTCTCGGAGAGCGCCGGTGGCGGCGTGATCCGCGACCTGATGATCCACGACATCGACCAGGCGGTCTGGTTCGCCGGTCCCGTCGCGACCGTCTATGCGGTGCAGAACCCGCCGACGGTCGATGACCGCGTGCCCGCCCCCGTGACCTCGCATGTTGTGCTGACGCACCGCAACGGCGTGATCAGCCACATCCACGGCAGTTGGGTCGCGCCGGGCATGCCCTTCCGCACGAGCGTCGAGGTCGCAGGCTCCGAGGGACGCCTGCGCTACGACAGCGCCGAGGACAACGCGCTGCGCACCGACGCCGTGCTCCCCGAGGGTGACACCGACTATCTGCCGCCGATGTCTCCGCAGGAGAGTCCGTACTACGCCGAGATCGCCGACTTCGTCGCCGCTGTGCGCGAGGGCCGTGGCGCGAGGGTCAGCCCCGCCGACGGCATCGAGGCCGTGGCCGTGGCCGAGGCCGCGTACGCCTCGATCGCAGGAGGAGCCCCGATCACCCTGCCCGAACGCTCCGCCGCCGACGCCGAGGAGGCCGCCCGATGAACACTCCTGTCCCGCTGCGGATCGCCGTGCTCTCGTTCGCGCACACGCATTCGCTCAGCTACGTGCACGCTCTGAAAGCGATGCCGGGCGTCGAGCTGGTCGCCGCCGATCCCGACGGCGCCGCGGCTG